>JAEEKC010000184.1 GCA_016282215.1 Lachnospiraceae bacterium | reverse complement strand
GTCCTCACAGCCCTTATTCATCGAGCAAGGCCGGATCGGACATGCTGGTAAAGGCCTATATGGATACTTACCATTTCCCGGCAAATATCACCAACTGTTCCAATAACTACGGACCGTATCAGGTCCCTGAGAAGCTGATCCCGCTCATTATCAATAATGCATTATCCGGGAAAAAACTTCCTGTTTATGGCGACGGCAAGAATGTGCGTGACTGGCTCTATGTGGAGGATCATGCGAAAGCGATCGACATGGTGCAGGAGCAGGGCAGACTGTTTGAAACCTACAACGTGGGCGGCCATAACGAGAAGCAGAATATTGAGATCGTACAGATCATCATCGATACGCTTTTAGAAATGCTGCCGGATGAGGATCCGAGGAAAGCGCATATCAGCCGCGACCTGATCACTTATGTGGAGGATCGTAAAGGCCATGACAGACGCTATGCCATCGCGCCGGACAAGATCAAGGCAGAGATCGGCTGGGAGCCGGAGACCATGTTCAAAGATGGTATCAAGAAGACGATCCGCTGGTATTTTGAGCATGAAGACTGGATGAAGAATGTGACCAGCGGGGATTATCAGAAGTATTACGAGACGATGTATAACGTATAAAAAGGAGACGACCATGAAAGGAATCATTCTCGCAGGCGGCAGCGGAACCCGTCTGTATCCGCTGACCAAGGCAATTTCCAAACAGATCATGCCGGTATATGACAAGCCGATGATCTATTACCCCCTGTCGATCCTGATGCTGGCGGGGATCAGAGAGGTGCTTGTGATCTCAACGCCCCGTGATCTTCCGGTGTTTGAGGATCTGTTCGGAGACGGAAGTCAGCTTGGCATGACTTTTTCCTATGCGGTGCAGGAAACACCCAGGGGGCTGGCGGATGCCTTTCTGGTAGGCGAGCAGTTTATCGGTTCCGACAGCGTGGCATTGGTGCTCGGCGATAATATTTTCTACGGACAGAGCTTTTCATCTGTACTTCGCAGAACTGCTGACAGAGTCGAAAACGAAGGCGGTGCAACGATCTTCGGTTACTATGTCAGGGATCCGAGAGAATACGGCGTGGTTGAATTTGATGAAAACGGAAAGGCCCTTTCCATCGAAGAAAAGCCGGAGCATCCGAAGAGCAACTATGCGGTGCCGGGGCTGTATTTCTATGATAATGATGTGGTAGCGATCGCAAAAGATGTAAAGCCTTCTGCCCGTGGTGAGATCGAGATCACCAGTGTGAATAATGCGTATCTTGCAGCCGGACGGCTCAGCGTGGAAACTCTCGGACGAGGCTTTGCATGGCTGGATACGGGGAATCATGATTCCCTTCTGGACGCAGCGGATTTTGTGGCTGCATTCCAGAAACGGCAGGGACTGTATATTTCCTGCATCGAGGAGATCGCATATAAGAGAGGTTTTATCGATAAAGAGCAGCTTCTGCGTCTGGCAGAGCCTTTGATGAAAACAAATTACGGCAAATATCTGACAGAGGTTGCGAATGGACTCTAAGCTGAAGGCGACGGTTTCTGTTTTTGCCGCGCTGATGGTGCTGCTGGTGGTAGGTATCGTGCTTGCGTTAAACGGTGTGGGCAAAGCAGACAGACACGGCAGCGGCCGTGACGGCGCTGACGGACAAGAAGGCAGCAGCGCCAAGGATGGCTTAAGCGACGCCAATGAAGACAGCATGAATGGTATGGTGGATCATGATCTGGCTGAGAAGTATGGTCTTAGCCCGGTTCGTGATCCATATGCTTTTTTGGAGGACGAAAGTTTCTTCCTGCAGGAGGAAACGGATGATCAGACCGAGGCTGCAAACGGGCTGTCACTTCTTGTTTCCAGCATCCAGAAGGACCTTCGGATCTTTGTCGTGGACGGGCTCGGAAGTGTTGTATCGGGCCAGGAATTTCAGGCGCAGGTCCGGGAAAAATCCGGTGGCGGAGAAACTAGAAACCTGAAGGATGTTGATAAGGACGGGATCTTGTATACGGACGGCCTTGCGGCCGGCGAATATGAGGTGGTCTTAGCGCCCGTTGAAGGATATTCCGTTCCCTTTGATCCCATGCCGGTGACAATACTTGATAAAGTTTCCTATACCGTGCTGCCGGATATCTCTTTTTTGATCCATACAGAGGATGAGGAAGGGATCGATGCCGCTGTCGAGGATACGGCGGTAAAAGAGGCGGAGAACGATGCGGACGGGACCGAGACAAATGTGCGGCTTCAGGACGGTGTCAGTATTTTCGGTATCGATGTATCCAAATGGAACAAAACCATAGACTGGAACAAGGTAAAAAATCAGGGCGTGGATTTTGCCATCATCCGATGCGGGTATCGCGGTTCCAAGAATGGTTATCTGATTGAGGATCCCTGTTTTGAGGAGAATATCAAAAACGCAACCGCCGCAGGCGTGAAAGTCGGCGTTTACTTTTTCACTCAGGCCAAAACAGCGGCGGAGGGGGTGGAAGAGGCCAGCATGGTGCTGTCGCTGACCAAGGGTTATGATCTGTCGTTCCCGCTCTACATCGATACGGAAGGTGCCGGCGGGGGCAGGGCAGACGGCATCAGTGTCTCGGAGCGGACGGAAGCAGTCAGGGCCTTTTGCGAGACCGTGGAAAATGCGGGCCTGACGGCCGGCGTGTATGCGAGCAAATCCTGGCTGAATCACAACCTGGATATGGGACAGCTTTCGGGTTACAGTACCTGGCTGGCACAGTATTCGTCCAAGGCAACCTATGACGGGGTCTATGATATGTGGCAATATACTTCTGCCGGCAGGCTCGACGGGATCGATACCCTGGTGGATTATGATCTTTCCTATGTAGATTTTACCAATGCAGCAGGTGGACAGCCAAAACGCCTTTCAGAAGAAAAACCGGAAGGTGAGGGTCAATAACAGATGAATCGGGAACGGTCTGTAAAAATGAATCGTGATTTCGACCGCAGCCGTCTTTGGATCTGGACGGTTGTTTCGCTGATCTTTGCCGTGGCCCATATTCTTGTGGTCTCCGGCAGAGACAGGGTGACCTTTCATCCTGCTACGCCGCTGCGTCCCTATATGATCGGGATACTGATCCTGTTTTTCTTTTTTACATGGAGCTTTTATCTCGTTTTGCTGCTATGTGTGATGAAACTGCTCAGACGGGAAGCGGGATTTTTATACAGATTTCGGTTCTTTGCCGGGTATTTTCTGTTCATGTCAGTCTTCTGGATTTTGACATGGCCGGGCATTTTCAAGGGAGATGAGTTTTACGTAATCCGCGCAGCACTGTCCTTTGAGCTGTCGGCGATGCAGAGCGGACTGACCTCGGTATTCTATATCATCTCCCTGTTGTTTTTTCCGTCTATGGCGACCATCGTGTTTTTCCAGCTGGTGGTGGTCTGCAGCGTGTTTGCATATGTGATGGGAAATCTGTGGGAGCGGTTTTCAACAAAAGCAAAATACCTGCTGCTTCTGCCTTTTGGACTGTTTCCGGTCATTGATGCAAATCTGTTCACGCTTCGCGCAAGTCTTGTGGGCTGGCTGTTTTTGCTTTTGCTCATGTATCTGTGGAAAATGAAAGATGAGCCCATCTGTATCATCAGGATATCGGTGGTGGCAGGACTGATCTGTGCGTGGCGCAGCGAGTTTATCTATCTGATCGTCTGCCTTCCGCTTTTGCTTTTGATCCGTAAAAAAGCAAGCCTGCGGGGCGTGCTGTTTGTGCTGCTTGGCATCTGTATTTTCTGGCAGGGTTTCAGCTTGCCAAATAAGATCGCGGCAAACGGGCAGAATAAATACCCGATCTCGCTGGTGCTCAACCCGATCGCCAATCTCTTTACGGAAGTAGAGGAGCTGAAGGGTCCGGATGTACACGCCGATGTGATGGCGATCAATGAAGTGGTGGATGCGGCGCAGCTTCGCAAAGATGCTTCCGTTCGTAATATCAGCCAGTACTGGAATATCCCGGATGTACTGCCCGGGGAAACGCTGTCGCGTTTTATGAAGGCTGCGATCCGTCTCATCGTGTATAACCCCGGGAAGTTTTTGAAATACCGGTGGCAGACATTTTTATATACCAACAGTTTCTATGACGGTTATACCAATCATCCGGGCGGAGAGGATATGGATGCCATAAAAAAACTGACCTACTATGGAATGGATTATGGCAGCTATTTCCTGATCAGCAAGCCGCCGCTTGGATATGATCTTCGGATGAAGGTGATCTCGCTGCTGGCCTGCAGGACGTATGAAAAGGGGAACATCCACGGCAACCCGCTCCTTGTGATCCTGTATAATGTATTGCCGGTGGCTCTGTTGTCGGCTGTGGCTCTGATCATTTATGCGGTAAAGAAAAAATGGGAGCGCTTTTGGCTGCTGCTTTTGGCGATGGTGCAGTTTCCGCTGGTGTTTTTAACGGCGCCTGCCATGTTCTTTATGTATTATTTTTGTTTTTATTTATGCGGCTGGGCATTTATGGCTTACGCGGTTTCAATGTGGGCAGAAACAAAGATCGACTCGGATAGAGCCGGTGTAAGGACCGATGTGAAAATACAGAGCCGGAAAACAGATGATCAATGAGCGAAAGACCAATATGAAAATACTGAGTCGGAAGAGGGAGAGGAAGGGATTTATTTAAGAAATGAATATGTTGCGGCTGTTTGCTGCGGCCCTGCTCCTGTTTGTATGGCCGCTCGCAGCAGGTAATCTGATATCGTCTCTTTGGAAAGACAAAAAGACATCCTTTGCAGGAATGATCGCAGAGGGTGCTGTTTGCATGCTTGCTGTTTTTGAAGTGCTGTTTTTGATCATATCGAATACGGGACGCGGGCTGTCTGTTCTGGCTGTGGCATGGCTTGCTCTGACCGCTCTTGTTTTCGCCGGATCGGCTGCAGCCCTGTTTTTACGGCGTAAGGCAAAAAAGGCGGATCAGGAGAAAAAGAAATCTTACATCGTTTCCGTTGTTCTTCCGATCATGATCAGTGCGGCTTTGATCATGGCGGCTGTCTGCATCAGTAAAGTTCCGGCTGTCAATGAACAGTACCGCGCGGCAGAAACAACTGTGGTGATCCTGCGGGATGGCACTTTTTTCGGAACGGATCCACTGACCGGTTGGTGGCTGGCTGATGTGACGCCTGACCAGAGGGTGGAAGCGCTGCCTGCTTTGTATGCGGTCATATGTTATCTGACAGGGATCACAAAACCCTGGCAGCTGCTTTGCACAGTCGCTGCGGTATGGGTGATACTGCTGGCATTGTCGGTGCTGTATGAGGCGGCAGACCGTCTGTTTTCCGCCGCAAAGTCTTCTGAAAATAACGGCTATTTTAAAAAGCATTTCCGGGTGCTGTGCATGGTGTTTTGCCTGTGTGCGCTCTGCGCGGGCGATGCCTACCGGAATCCGTTTTATGATCTGATCCATGTAACTTATGAAGGGCGGACGATACTTTCTTTTCTGATCCTGCCCATGATCTTCTTATCGATGGTTTCTCTCGGTGGTGTTTCGAGATTGGGTTTCAAAGGAACAGACGACCGGAAGACGCAGGATGCTGACAGATTAGAAGAAGAGAAAAAAGACGTAAGCGATAAAGAAAGGGGTAAAGAAGAGAGGCCTGGGCAAAAGGGCTCGGTGATCCTGCATGCGATCCTTTGTATTACAGCGGCGGTTTTGGCGGCCGGCTGTACATGCGGGATCGGGTGCGGTCTGTTCCCTGCCTTGTGCGAACTTCTGGTTTTGGTGGTATGCCTGATCGGATGGAATTTGCAAAAGCGATTTACGGCTTAAAACTGGACGACCAATACTGGGGACTGTATCTGGTTTCGATACTGGCCTTGTTTTTCTGTGCCTTTCGGTGGAGTGAGGTAGTCGGGGGAACCGGTAGTGCTAACCGGTCGCAGCAGATGATGACCGGCAAAAAGACCGATGCGGCAGGTGATCCTAAAGTTAGCAATAGCTTACTATTTTTTACAGCTGCATACTGTGTGGCGGTTTTCTTTCCGTTCTTTCTCGGGTGGCTGTATGATCTGACAGCAGGGATATTTCCGGATAGTTACCGCTATGAGGAACTGTCTCATATCTGGCTTTATCCGCTGATCCTGCCTCTTGCACTGGGGACAACAGTCGTTCTTGCATGCAATCCGTCAGCTGCTGCGAAGCCGATATCAGAAGGTGAGAAAAAAGACGGGAAGGGGAAAAACCTCTACAACAGATTCCTGCCGGTATTTCTGGCCGGTGTGCTGCTCCTTGCTTTCTGCTGGGCCGGCAACCCGATGTCGATCGTAAGGGATGTAAAGGACGCCGTTACAGGAAATGGCAGCGGCTTATTCTTCACAAAAGAAGAAGCCGGCGTATTTGACCTGATCCTCTCAGATACGAATACGTCTGGCTACAGTGATGCGACCATCTGGGGAAGCAGGGAAATGATGGCAAAGAGCAGAAGCTATGACGCAAGGCTGATGCCGGTATATGGAAAAGATATCGTCATCCATCCGGAAAAGTATTCGGAGGAAATCGAAACCTTTGCGGCAAACTATGATCTGTATGAAGCAAAGGCGGATCATGTGGGCAGCAAGGCGGATGCCATCGGTGTGATCGCGAACACCCCGAATCTTTATGAAGGCGTTGCCTGTGATTATGTGGTGATCTACGATCCTGCCACGCAGGGTGCCGATGTGGACGCGGATGCTATCTTTTCGGAGACGGGATATCGAAAGGTCGGAACCGTCGGGCAGTATCTGGTTTACGCGCGGATACCGGTTGGGTATGAATGAACCCCTCAGATGAATGAGAGATGAGACAGAGAGAACTATGACAGCGATCGGTGTTTTACTGAGCATTATATGGATGTGTGTGCTTCCGTTTTTCGGGGGTTGCGTTTTGCTGCCGTTTTTCAGAAAGCAGGAGGAAAAGGTTTCCGTTGCCTTCCTGCTTGGCTGCGGCATTGCGATGCACTATGCTGCCTATGAGTTTTTGACGCTGGCCGGGCGGCCGCTGCATCTTGGGATGCGCAAAGTGAGCCTGATCTTTGCGGCCGGTGCTTTGGCCCTGGCGATCTTAGGCCTTTGGATGCTGGTGAAAAACTATAGCAGCGTCAGGGCATGGGAATGGAAAAAGCTGCTGAAGGATCCTTGTTTTTATCCGGCAGCGGGACTTGTCATATGGCATGTTTTAGCGGTTTTGATCTTTTCGGTGCCGGATCCGGATGATGCCTTTTATTCATCCTTATCTTCCATGAGCTTCGCCTATGACCTGCTTCTGGAAAAGGATGCCTATATCGGGCTGATGAACCAGGCAATCCAAAAACGCTATGCTTTTTCGGCGCTGCCCATCTACCAGGCGGGATTGTCCTGGCTTTCCGGCGGCCTTCATCATCTTGTGATCACACACAATCTGTTTCCGCTTGTGTATATTCCCCTCGGTTACGGCCTGTATACGGATATCGTCAGACTCCTGGTAAGGCGTAGAGAAGATTGCAGGCTATCCGGTGATGG
>JAEEKC010000026.1 GCA_016282215.1 Lachnospiraceae bacterium | reverse complement strand
TCACTTTTGCGGCAGGCGGCGGCATCGGCAGCATGGACGATGTGATCGTCACGACCGGAAAGGACTATACATTGCCGGAGTGCGGTTTTTCACCGGCTGTGGGAATGCTGTTTGATACCTGGGATGCAGGGGCGCCCGGAAAGACTGTGACGGTAACCGATGCGACGCTTACGGTTACCGCAAAGTGGAAGGCGGATCCGGATTATGTGCCTGAGCCGGATCCTTACGGAATCACAGAACCCGATCCGACACCCGACCCGACACCCGATCCGACGCCTGACCCGACACCTGCTCCGACACCCGGACCTTCAACCGGAGATGGTTCAGGAACCGGCGGTACAGGCACAGGTGGTACGGGAACCGGAGGGCCCAATGTGGATCCTTTTGGCGGATTGCCGGCGCATCTGACAGATGTAAAGGAAGGAGCAACATTTACATCAGGCAAGGGAAAATACAAAGTGACGTGCATCATCTGTGATCGCCTGACTGTTATGTTTGTCGGACCGAAGAGTAAGAAGAATAAGAAGTTCACGATTCCGGCAACCGTGACTTATAAAAAGCATAAATTTAAAGTTACCTCCATCGGGCCTAAGGCATTTATGAAAAATAAAAAACTGAAGAGCGTAAAGGTCGGAAAGAATGTGACTGCCATCAATGCAAAGGCCTTTTATAACTGTGGTAAATTAAAGACCATTCAGATCAATTCCGAATACGTAAGATTTGTCGGCTCGAAGGCCTTTAAGAAGATCGCGAAAAAGGCCACCATTAAGGTGCCTGAAATGAAAGTCGACAAGTATAAGAAACTGATGGGCAAGGCAAAGGATAAAAAGACGAAGATCAAGAAAATCTGATGAATTCGACGCGGAAAGTCCGACATGGAAATACGCAGACGAGAACTACTGATCAATTCTGAATAGGGGATAGCATATGCAGAAAAGCGGTATGAAAATGAAACTTCGGACAAAGATCACACTGGCGGTGCTCGCAACGGCACTGCTGGTGGGAATCATGGTGGGGAGTTTTTCCCTGATGAAGACCAGGCAGGATATGATGGAACTGAGCATCAGCCACACAAGGGATGTGGCGCAGATGGCGGCATCCTTCATAGACGGCGACAAACTGGCCGGCTTACAGCCCGGAGATGAAGGAACGCAGGATTATGCTGAGATTCTGGATGTCCTGTCGTCTTTCCTGGTGGACGGCGGTGATATTGCTTTTATCTATACCATGAGAAAGCGGGACGGTCAGCTTGAGTTCGTGGTGGATGCCGATCAGGAGAGTGGTGCTGCCATTGGCGAGCCCTACGAAACCTATGATGTGATCGAAGAAGCGCTTGCCGGAAATGTGGTGGTGGATGAAGAAGTGACCACGGATGAATGGGGCAGTGTCTATTCCGGTTTTGCACCGGTATATGCTTCGGACGGAAGCATTGCGGGCATAGTCGGCGTAGACTGTTCCGTGGACATGATCAATGCGCATATCAGCGCCATGCTGCGGACGCTTCTGATCATCGAGATCACCTGCTTCTTTGTGGCGCTGGTCATTGCATTGCTGGTTGGCCGCCTGATGACAAGGAACGTGCTGCTGATCCGGAAAAAAATGGAAGAGATGGCCGACAGGGGCGGGGATCTGACGCAGCATATCGAAGTGGGCAGCAAGGACGAGCTCGGACAGACGGCGGAAAGCTTTAATTCATTTTTGCAAAAGCTTCATGACATCATAGAGACGATCCATGAGACGGAGGATAAGCTGCTTGGAGTTTCCCGGCAGACGGATAACAAGATCGATGCGGCAAGTGATGAACTGACTTCCATTTCCGGCGTACTCGCGGGGATGACGCAGTCCATGGCACAGACGGAAAACAGCGCGCAGCAGATCAAAAATGCGGCAGCGGATGCAAAGGATCTGTCCGCCACGCTCTATGAGGATTCACAAAAGAGTGCAGAGAATGCAAAACAGTCCAGTGAGCGTGCAGTGCGTGCAAAGGAAAAGTGCGCGCAGGATCTTGTCAAGGTAACAGGCAAGGTGGACGCGATCTCGGAAGAGCTGCAGGAAAAGATGAAGGAGTCCGAGCGCATTAAGGATATTGAAAAACTGACAGGCGAGATCGTAGATATCTCCGACCAGACACAGCTTTTGGCGCTCAATGCCAGCATAGAAGCAGCGAGAGCCGGTGAAGCGGGACGCGGTTTTGCCGTAGTGGCAGAAGAGATCAAGAATCTGGCGGATGCGACGACCAATACCGCAAATGAGATCAGTCAGATCAACCAGTTTACCACCAGCACCTTGGGATCCCTTGTGGAAATGGCTGAGAAGATGATGGAATACATCCGCGATGAGGTCTTTTCGGATTACCGCACCATGGAGCAGATCGGCTCGGATTATTACGAGGATACCAGCGCATTTGCACAGCAGATGGAGACGCTTCATGCCATGTCACGGAAACTCTCGCAGGATATGGAGCAGGTGGAAAAGAGTCTTTTGCTGATGACCGAGATGACCCATTCGGAAACGGTGGATCTTTCCGAGGTGAGCAGGGCAGCGGATGCCATTTCCGAGAATATGAAGTCGGTACAGGCAGATATGCAGGAAAGCGAAGAGATGATCGGTAGGATGGGTCAGCTGATCGGTCAGTTTACCGTGTAGAATAGTTCACATAACTATTGCGAATATTTTTGATTTCCATTATAATGATACTAGTGTCGAAAGGTACAATTCGTATCATTAGTTGTGTTTTCATCATGCATATGGAATCAGGATTTTGAATCTGTAGTCGGGTATAGTAGTCAGGCAAAATAAGCGGGGGGCGCTTTATGAAACTGAAATTTATCGGAGCAGATCATGAAGTAACAGGCAGCTGTCATTATATCGAGGCCTGCGGCAAGCATATTCTCGTGGATTACGGTATGGAGCAGGGCGTGGACGTGTTCGAAAACGTTCCGCTTCCCGTGGCGGAATCCATGATCGATTATGTGCTGTTGACACATGCACATGTGGATCATTCGGGATTGCTGCCGCTTTTGTATTCCAGGGGCTTTCGCGGACAAATCTTTATGACGGAGGCATCCGCCGATCTGTGCAGTATCATGCTGCGTGACTGTGCGCACATCCAGATGCAGGAGGCTGAGTGGAAAAACCGTAAGGCAAAACGAAGCGGTGAAGTGGAACCATCCACGCCGATCTATACAATGGAAGATGCAGACGGTACCATTCGGCTGATGGTTCCCTGCAGGTATGATGACATCGTTGAACTGACCGAAGGCATCAAAATCCGGTTTACGGATATCGGACATCTGCTCGGTTCCGCATCCATCGAGATCTGGCTGACAGAAAACGGCGTATCCAAAAAGGTCGTTTTTTCAGGCGATATCGGAAACAAAAATCAGCCGCTGATCCGGGATCCTCAATATACGGCGGAAGCGGATTATGTGGTCATGGAGTCCACCTACGGCGACAGGCTTCATGCAAAAGACCGGACGGACTATGCGGGCGAACTGGTCAGTATCCTGAAGGATACCTTTGATAAGGGCGGTAATGTGGTGATCCCTTCCTTTGCGGTAGGCCGTACCCAGGAGCTTTTGTATTTCCTGCGCAAGATCAAAACGGAACGCCTGGTACAGGGGCATGAAAACTTCCCGGCCTATGTAGACAGTCCGCTGGCAGTGGAAGCGACGGGCATTTTTCAGAAAAACATTTATAACTGCTTTGACGAAGATGCCATGGAACTGGTAAAGCAGGGGATCAATCCCATCAGCTTCCCGGGCCTGAAGCTTTCCATTACCAGTGAAGAATCCAAGGACATCAACTTTGATGAAACGCCGAAGGTTATCCTGTCGGCATCGGGTATGTGCGAAGCCGGCCGTATCCGCCATCACTTAAAGCATAATCTCTGGCGTCCGGAATGCACGATCCTGTTCGTGGGATATCAGGCCATCGGTACGCTGGGCCGTGCCATCATCGACGGCAAGAAGGAAGTTAAGCTCTTCGGTGAGCCCATCGAGGTGCGCGCCAAGATCGCACAGCTTGCCGGCATGAGCGGACATGCGGATAAGAATGGATTATTGGAATGGATCAATGGTTTTGAGAAAAAACCGGAGATGGTCTTTGTGGTCCATGGCGAGGATTCGGTGACAACGGCTTTTGCAGGGTGCCTGAAGCATGAGTACGGTTTTTCATCCTATGCGCCCTACAGCGGGACGGAATTTGACCTGGCAACCGGTCAGTTCATCTACGAAGCTGAGCCTGTTGCTGTGAAGAAGCATATCATTGTTTCCAATATCTTCAACAGACTGATGGCTGCCGGACAGCGTCTGCTGGCTGTGATCAAGAAAAATGAAGGCCTGGCAAATAAGGATATGGCCAAGTTTGCGGATCAGATCAATGCGCTGGCGGATAAGTGGGACCGGTAATTGGAAAGCGCAGGATGGAATGTGAAGCGGTAAAGATTGGAATAACCAGAACGGAAATAAGCAGGAAGGTAAATAAGAAACATGAGTTACGCTGACAAAGTATTTATTGAGATGTGCCGGGACATCCTGGACAACGGAACCAGCACGGAGGGAGAAAAAGTACGGCCGCACTGGCCGGATGGAGCAAGCGCCTATACCATTAAAAAGTTCGGCGTGGTAAATCGGTATGATCTGTCAAAGGAGTTCCCCATTATGACCCTCCGTCCGACGGCGCTCAAGAGTGCAACGGACGAGATGCTCTGGATCTGGCAGCAGAAATCCAACAATATCCATGACCTTCACAGCCACATCTGGGATGAGTGGGCGGACGAAGATGGCAGCATCGGAAAAGCCTACGGTTATCAGATGGGTATCAAGCATCAGTATAAAGAGGGAGAGATGGATCAGGTAGACAGAGTGATCTATGACCTGAAAAATAATCCCTTCAGTCGCCGCATCATGACAAATCTGTATAATCATCATGATCTTCATGAAATGAATCTGTATCCCTGTGCTTACAGCATGACATTCAATGTAACACAGAAAAAGGGTGAGGACAGGCTGACCCTCAATGCTGTGCTCAACCAGCGTTCCCAGGATGTGCTCACAGCCAATAACTGGAATGTGGTTCAGTACGCAGTGCTTGTACATATGCTGGCGCAGGTCTGCGATATGAATGTTGGAGAGCTGGTGCATGTGATCGCAGACGCCCACATCTATGACAGGCATGTGCCGATGGTGGAGGAGTTGATCGCGCGCGAGCCGTTGCCGGCGCCGATTTTTAAGCTGAACCCGGAGATCAAGGATTTTTATGCCTTTACCAGAAATGATGTGAGCCTGGAAAACTATGTGACAGGCGAGCAGATCAAAGATATACCGGTAGCGATCTAGATATGCGGCAGGAGCAGTGATGGACGAAAAAAAGATCTTAAAAAAGATCATAGGAATCATATTCAAGGATGTCAGCCGGGAGTCGGAATCCAACGACCTTTCGGTTCTCCTTCGCGTACTTTCCCTTTCTGAGATCGGCTGGCTTTTGCTCATGGCGCTTTTAATGGCGTATCAGAACTATGCGTTTGTCTGCCTGTCCTGCGTCTTTTCCATTGGCGTTCTGGTTGCGGTTTTGATGCTCACTTATGAGGACCGCACCGTGGTTGGCATGTATGTTTATATCGTGATCAATCATCTGCTGGTCGCGGTGGGCAGTATTGAGACAGCATGGAAGGAACATTTCGCACCCATGATCCTGGTATGCGTGATGCTGTTTTTCTTCAATGCCAGAGTGCGCATGAAAACGAAGGTATATTTTTCCATCGCAGAGATGGTTTTCTCTTATTCGTTTTTGTTCGCAGAGATGCTGCTGCCGGCGCACAGCCAGCTGGATAAAGTGACTTCCACCATATTGATCGGACTGAATATCGCGAATCAGATCACGGCCATCAGCCTGGAAGCCTACGCCTATTCCCTGAAATATACCAGGAACGAAGAGAAGATCATGCAGTACAATAAGAAACTCGAAGATATGGTTTCGACGGATGCGCTGACCGGTCTTTGGAACAGACGTGCCATGAATGAGCATCTGTCACTTCTCGAAAACGGTTTCCGAAAACACCAGAAGAGTTTTCATGTCGGGATCATGGACATTGACTTTTTCAAAAAAGTCAACGATACTTACGGACACGGCATGGGTGATTACGTGCTCAAATCACTCTCGGCCCTTTTGATCAAAGCCATGGAAGGAAAAGGTTCCGTTGCCAGATGGGGCGGTGAGGAATTTCTGCTGACCTTTGAAGGCATGCGGTTTGAAGAAGCGGTGAAAACGATGGATGAGATCAGGGAGATGGTAGCAGAGCAGGAATTCGCCCTGAAGGATACCAAGCTACGCCTGACCATCACCGGCGGGCTGGAGGATTACGCGATGGCGGATTCCGTTGACGCTGTGATCACCAAAGCTGACGAAAGGCTGTATATCGGCAAGACCGGCGGCAGGAACCGGATCGTGAGCACCGACGAAAAATCGGGACAGTAGTGTAAATTCTGGTATGAAAATACTGAGCCGAAAAACTACTGATAAATTCAGTGAAAGAATACGAATGACAACATGGTAGTGTATGGGAGCGTCATGTATCAAACTGATCAATATCTTGAAGAAGGTTGTATTTAAATTACAAGATATGCTACAAATACGACCCTCCAAATTTGGAGGGTCGTTCAACTTGGATCGACCGGAGTATGAGTGCAGCCGGAGAGTGGACCGGGGAGTGAGGATGAACAGTTTTATCGGGATCAAAAAATATACGGCCTTTATGATGGCGCTTTTGCTGGCAGTTTCCTGCATCGCTTTTTCGGCCATCAGCGTCCGGGCGGAAGAGATCACGTCCGAGAGCGGCGCGCCGGATCCGAATTTTCATATCTACCTTGCCTTCGGCCAGAGCAATATGGAAGGGATCTGCGCATTGGAGGCCCGGGATCTTTTGGTGGATGACGGTTACTATGTCATGTGTGTAAATGACAGCTACTTTAGCCCTTACACCTTCGAGAAGCGTGTGATGGGAAATTGGTACAAGGCTGTGCCGCCTCTGGCCAATTCCCTTGGCGCAGGACTGAGCGTGGCGGATTATTTCGGCCGTACCATGCTGGAAAAGGAAAAAGAGAAAAATCCCAAGGTGAAGATCGGCATCATCGTGGTGTCCGTTCCCGGTGTGGAGATCCGGATGTTTGATAAAGAGGCTTACCGGCCTTATTATGAGAATCTGACATCAGAGAGTAGTGTGTTCATCGATCCGATCATGGCGGATCTGGGAGGTAATCCTTATCAGCGATTGCTCCTTTGCGCCAGTCAGGCTCAGAAGTACGGCGTGATCAAGGGGATCATCATGCACCAGGGAGAATCGGATTTTCTGATCCCCGGGTGGTGTGATAAGGTGAATAAGATCTATGAAGATCTCATTACGGATCTGCGTCTGCCGGAGGATGTGACCCTGGTTGCCGGAGAGGTGCGCCGAGGGACCCATGTTCCCGGTGCCAATGATCCCATCAATCAGTTGCCGGAGAAACGGAGCAGTTTCTACGTGGTCTCCTCCAATGACCTGATGGAGACGGACTTAAGCCCGGGTGATCTGCATTTTACGGCAGAAGAATACCGGGAGATGGGGCGAAGATATGCGGGCGTGATGCTGCAGGCCCAAAGCAACAGACAACAAAGCGGCGGCGAGACGGTGTCCGATAATAACTCGGCAGAGCCCGGGGAGGAATCATCGGAGACAGGGCAGGATCAGCTCGGCCCGAAAGGGAAAGAACAAAAACAGAATGAGTCGGAGCCGACGGCGGCAGGAGATCCAAAGAATCCACAGCTGGGCAAGCAGGAAGCGCAGCAGGGGCAGGCCGATACGCCAAACCAGCAGAGCAATCCGCCGGGCAAAGGGGACACCTGCATGGATGATCATGGGCAGGCCCTTTACCGGATCACGAAGACGGGGAAGAATGCAGCAGTAACCTATCTGCAACCGTCCGACAAAACAGTGAAGAAGGTGCGTATTCCCGATAAGGTGTGCATTGAGGGAAAGGATTACCGGGTAACAGCCATTGGAAAGCGTGCTTTTTCCGGGTGCCGTCGTATGAAAGAACTGACCATGGGAAAAGAGATCCTGTCCATCGGCAAAGACGCCATGAAGGGATGTAAGAGATTAAAGAGCGTTACCATTTATACAACGAAACTGAATAAGAAAAGGATCGGAAAGGATGCCTTTTCGGGAATCCACAAAAAAGCAAAGATCCTGGTTCCGGAAAAAAAGCTGAGGGCATATCGCCGCATGCTGAAACTTTCCGGACTTAGCTCCAAACGGATCAAAGCGATAAAGAAAACCGGTAGTGTAAAGTCCGGTATGATAAACCGAAGCCGATAAACTACTAATGGTAGTGTAAAGTCCGGTATGAAAATACTGAGCCGAACAACTACTGATAAATCAAGGAGGGAAAGAAATGAAAACATCGACAAATCATGAACGGAACAAAAAGTCCATAGCAGGTCTTTTATGCACAGCATGCTTTGCTTTCGCTCTGCTGCATACCGGAGGCGTGACGGCTTTTGCGGCCGACAGCATCATTCGGAACATGAATCAGAACAGGGAATATGATCTGATCGCAGATGCGTTTGCTGAGGCTAATTCCGGAGATGTTCTGAAGCTGCAGGGGGATGCGGCCTTAAACAGCAGCATTGAAAGCAAAACAGATACGGTACTGGATCTGAACGGGTATTCTCTTAATCTGAGTGGGAAGAATATCGTCAACGAAAAAGGTGATCTGTCCATTATCAATAGCGGCGCTGAGGATAGTGAAGAGGTTCACTATTTCAGCATATCGGTGGAAGGCTGGGATGTCGAAACGGAGCTGAGCGAGAAGGAAAAAGAGTCAGCTAGTGATGTGGAGAAGATTTCCGACCTTGAGGGTGTGAGCCTGGTCAAGGTGAAAGGCAGCATCATCTATAATGGCGTGGGATTTGGAACACTGTCCCTTGGCGGGGCGGTATCCAATTATCAGTCCGGCGGCAAGGATCTGAAAATTGAAAATGTGAGCTTTGTCAATTGCAAAGCCGGACTGGGCGGCGTAGTGGAAAATGAGGGCCTTGTTACGGAGAACTATGCTGCTACGGTAACGATGAGCAATGTAAACGCTTACGGCTGCAGGGCGGCCAATGGCGGCGTGGTGTACAACGCGCCGGGCAGAAAAATGAAAATGATGAATGTCACGGCGAGATTCTGCTCTGCTTTGGAAAACGGCGGCGCAGTCCTCAATCTCGGTCAGGCTGATATTACAAGTCTGCATGCCGCATATTGCGATGCGACCAGTCAAGGCGGCGCCATCTGCAACGGAACCAGCGTTCCCACAAGAGCGGAGATGATCATTCGGGATTCCGATTTTACCGGATGCAATGCCAGTATGGAGAAGATCGCCATGGGCGGTGCCATTGTCAATTATCGGCCGCTGACCATCGAGGGCTCTTACTTTACGGACTGCAGCGCCGAGTCGGGAGCGGGCATTTACAATATGCATGAGCTTTTGTTAAAAGAATGCTTTATTTCAAACTGCGTAGCAAAGCGATACGGCGGCGCCATCTTTACCGATGGCATCAATAACGGAGAAAACAGACCCGGTGGTATGGGCCTGGATGCAAAAGCTGTTCTGGAGGATACCGTGGTAGCAGGTTGTTCTTCGGTGGATCATGACAACTACGAGGAATCCATCTATGTGAGAAATACCGCCTTTGAGATGAAGTCCGGCTTTGTGGAGGGAATGATCTTTACCCGAAATGATGCACAGCATCCGGTGGAAGAGCTGCGCAGTGAAGTTGATGCTTTTCCGGCCTGCAGCGTGGTGATCCATAAGGGCAAGTTCAGGAATTTTATCCCCGCGAAAGCTTTTCTTGCTGAGGGCAGCAGTCTGGTGGATCTGGGAGAAGAAGGTATCTGCTATGTGGTAAATGGAAGCTTTGCCACCCAGCCTACCCCTAATGCGATAGAATTGCAGGAAAAGGAGACGAAAACCGTCTTCTGGGTTTGCGGCAGCGAAGCGGATAGTTTTAAACTCATGAGCTTTGATCAGGAAAAGAATACCTGGAGCGTCTATGCGCAGCCCACTGTTCTCAGCGGCGGCGCAGGGTCTTTCGATTTCACCAATAATGAAACGGCGGCTAAAAAGCTGACCCTGAAGGTCATCGCCATGAAAGCTGGCGAGCCTGTGGCGGGCAGTGATCTTTTCAACGTATCCTATAAGGTATCCGCTGCGTCAAAGCCGAGCACCAATCCGCCGGTGGAAGATCCGGGGAAAAAGGATGAAGCAAAGCCTGCGTCTGTGGGCAGTAAGTTGGCTGCTCCCGCGAAAGATGGCGGAGAATATGTGGTGACCAACGCAGATACGAAAGCGCCGGAAGTATCCTTCAGACCTGCGGCAGGATCTTCGAAAAAGGAATACAAGATCGGCGGTCAGATCACCGTAGAGGGGGTCACTTATACGATAACGTCCGTTGCCAAGAATGCCTTCAAGAATAACAAGATCGTGGAGAAGGTGGAGATCGCTGATACTGTTCTCACCATCGGGGATCAGGCCTTTTCGGGCTGCAAGAAGTTAAAGAAACTGAAGATCGGGAAGAACGTTAAGGAACTTGGGGCCAGTGCCTTTGTCGGCTGTGAATCCCTGACATCCATTACCATCCCGGCAAGCGTTACCCGGTTTGGCGCCAATCTGTTCAGTAAGATGAAAAAACTGAAGACCGTCAAATTCCAGTCCGGAAAACTGAAAGCCGCTTACTTCCACAAGAAGACCTTTAAGGGACTGCGCAATGCAGCCACCATTAAAGTGAAGAAGGGTAAGGCGAAGAACTACAAGAAGATGTTCCGCAAAAAGGGCCTTTCCAAGAAGGTAAAAGTGAAATAAACGCTGCGAAACAGACAGAAAAAAAGAACAGGAAGCGCGGAGGTTTTGAGAGAAAATGGATCATGAGATAAAGAGACGAAGTCATGCAATCGCTTGTTGTGGCAGAATGCTTTGCGGCCTTCTGGCCTTCCTTGGCACGTTGGCTGCCTTGGGGAGCAGGGCCTATGCCATTGTTCCGCCTACGGTTAAAAATACCACGACGGGGAGTACGTATGAGAGTGTTAATAAAGCTTTTGAAGAGGCGACGAAAGGGGATGTTTTGGTGCTGCAAAAAGATGCAGAGCTGAGCAGCTTCATTATGACGAGCACGGAAGATCTGACGTTTGATCTGAACGGTTACTCTCTGAATTTGAATCAGAACAATATTCTCAACGGCGGAGATCTGTCCATTATCAACAGTGCAAAGACCGATCGATATCATTATTTCAACGCCGGCTGGACTTTGGCGGAAAACTTGAGCGACGAACAAAAAGACGCTGTCCGCGATTTGGATGATCTGGAAATGCTCACCGCTGCAGATGGGGTGTTTAAGATCAAAGGCAGTATCCTGTATAACGGCTCTGCGGTAACCGGTCTGGGGGGAGCCGTGGTCAATACAGCATTTTCAACGGATAAAGCAGGAAACCTTGTTGTGGAGAATGTGGCTTTTGCCAATTGCCGGGCGACGGATATGAGCGCGGTACAAGCCGGAGCCGGACTGGGGGGAGCCATCGATAATGAAGGGGCCTCCGTTACCCTGAAAAATGTCAGAGCCTATGGCTGCGGTGCCCAGAACGGCGGATTTTTCTATAATTCCTTCGGCAAGACGGCAACCATAGAAAATACCACGGTGAAGTTCTGCTCCGCGGCGATCGGTGGCGGCGCTGTCTGCAACTACGGGACATGTGTTGCTGCGGGGTTGGAGATTTACGGCTGCGGTGCTTCCATCGTGGGCGGAGGGATCTTTAATCAATCGGCTGCAATGGACCTGTTCCCGGCTACGCTTGTGCTTCGTGATTCGCTGATCTCCGGATGCGTCGGTACCGCCGGCGGCGGAGGTATTTATAACTGTGACGATATGACAGTTGAAAACAGCATAATCAAGAATTGTGTTTCCGGCTCCATCGGCGGCGGGATTGTTCACGACGGTGCCTTTTCCAAAAACGGACTGGGGGCTGAGGCTGCCTTTAGCAAGATCACCATCAGCGGATGCTCCTCCACGCATGAGTCCTGGAATGAATCCGTATATGTGAAAAATGCTTTTCTTCGGATGCAGTCCGGCACCATAGAAAATATGATCTTTACCAATGACAATACCGAGAACGGGGATCCGGCCTGCGATGTGGTGATCTATGCGGGAGACTTTACCAATTACGTGCCCAAGGCGGAGCATATCGATGCAGACAGCTATCTGACCCAGTCGGGTGATCTGTGCCGTGTGCGCGTCAGGAAGGGACTGGAGAGTGTCTCTGTAAACAGTGTCTCTGCCAACAGTGTTTCGGCCAATACCGTATCGGGCAATGCCATTTTTACCTATGACGGCACCCCCAAGGCGCTGCAGCTGACAGACAGTGAAAGCGGAGAGGTGCTGGCAGTCGGAGAGCATTACTCCGTCAGCTACAACGGGATCCTGCCCACGGTTTACGAAGAGCAGGAGCAGGCTCCGGTTCATGCGGGAAAATATAAGGCACGGGTGACAATGACCGGCGCGTATAAGGGAGAATTTGATTATGCCTTTATCATTGAGAAGGCAGCGCAGCCCGATCATACGCCGCCCAGGGTGATGGATCAGGTATCCTATGATGTGACCAGGGTCGGTGATGTTGCCTTGCCGCAGAACTGGTCCTGGAGGCAGATGGATGTGGAACTGCCGCTGACTGCAGGGGTAAGCGTGGATGCCGTTGCCGAATATACGGGAGAAGATCGGGATGACTATGTGACCACTCAGGTGCAGATCAGCATCACCCGGGCGGAAAAGTCCGGTGGAGATGAGGGGACGGACAAAGATAAGGATAAAGATAAAGACAAGGATCAGAACAAAGACCGGGAAGGATCCGGGAATAAGGATACGGATAAACCTGCCCCCGGAGGGAATAAAGTAACCCCAAAGGAAGATAAGAAGCCTGCTCCGGAAGAAAAGAAGCCGACGCCGGAAGCCCCGCAGCTGCCCAAAGTGGGTGAGAGCATTACCGCAGATACCAAAGACGGAGCTGTCTATAAGGTGACCGGTACGGATGAGAAAAACAGGACGGTGGCATACTGCGGCAATCCCGGAAAGAAGCAAAAGACAGTGACTATCCCCAAGACGATCCGGTCAGGGGGCGTGAAATACAAGGTAACGGCCATTGCGGCCAATGCCTTCAAAAATGATCAGACCGTAGAGAAGATCGTGATCCCCGATACGGTGCAAAAGATCGGTGCAAACGCCTTTAAAAAAGCCAAAAGACTTCGCATCATCAGGATCAAAAGCAAGAAACTGAAAGCAAAGAACATCAGCAAAAAAGCATTTAAGGGCCTGGGGAAGAAGGTTATCATCCGTGTGCCGAAAAAGAAGGTAAAAGCTTACAGAGCCATGCTGCGAGGGAAGGGACTTTCCCGCAAAGTGCAGGTGAAAGCATTATAAGCATGATGAACATGGCTTAAATCTGTTATACTATTTTTTAACAGATCATTTCCGTTTATAGGTACAATAGGTGAAGGTGATATCAAAGCAGGTTTCTTCGTCGCTTTCATCGACCAGTTCCCAGGCCGGATCTTCGTCGAGATTCGGGAAAAAGGCATCTGCTTCGTAGCTGTGGTCAATGCGCGTGATCAGTGCTTCGTCGCAAAGCGGCAGGAATTGACGGTAAACATTTTCGCCGCCGATCACATAGATCTCGCCGCCAGCCGCTTTTGCTTTTTCTAGCGCTTCATCTACAGAGTGGACAACGATGGCGCCGTCAACCTTATAGTCTTTGTTATTTGTCAGTACGATATTGGTTCGATTCGGCAGCGGCCTTTGCTGCGGAAAACTCTCAAGTGTTTTGCGTCCCATGATGACGACATTTCCGCTTGTCAGTGCCCGGAAGCGCTTCATGTCGCTGGGAATCTTGATCAGAAGGCTGTTCTGAAAACCGATCCCCCAGTTATTGTCTGCAGATAAAATACATTTCATATGCGGCATCCTTTCTTATTGTTCCCTTATGATTGACGTATCACATGTAATATCATACATCAAAACCCGAGGGTGTCAATGGGGGGTCAATGGGGACGGTTCTTTTGGTGTCAATGGGGACGGTTCTTTCTGACAACCTTTTCAAGGTTGTCAAGGAGAACCGTCCCCATCTGACACCGAACCGTCCCCATTGACACCGACACCCAATGACACCCAGTGACAGCACACATTTTCTTGACGCGAATACAGAGCGGTAGTATACTATTAAAGATATTTTCTGAGAAGAAGGAAAATATAATAATCGGGGTAGTGTAAAGTCTGATATGAGAATACGTGACTGATAAACTACGAATCAATTTGGAAAGGAAGCGATGGAAATGGAAAAGAAAAACATTGATTGGTCAAACCTGGGATTTGGTTATTTGAAGACAGACAAGCGTTTCGTGTCTGAATTCAAGAACGGTAAGTGGGATGAAGGCCGTATGACGGAGGATGATACCGTCGTGATCAGCGAGTGCGCAGGTGTTCTGCAGTATGCACAGACGATCTTTGAAGGTCTCAAGGCTTACACCACCGAGGATGGCAGGATCGTGACTTTCCGTCCGGACTTAAATGCAAGCCGCCTGGCAGATTCCGCAAGGAGACTGGAAATGCCGGTATTCCCAGAGGATCGTTTTGTAGAAGCGGTGAAGCAGACAGTCAAAGAAAATGCAGCATATGTGCCCCCTTATGGCAGCGGCGCAACCCTTTATATCAGACCTTATATGTTCGGCAGCAACCCGGTTATCGGTGTAAAGCCGGCTGAAGAGTATCAGTTCCGTATCTTTACAACACCCGTAGGTCCTTACTTCAAGGGCGGCGCAAAGCCCATCACCATCAAGGTAAGTGATTTCGACAGGGCAGCACCGCACGGAACCGGACACATCAAAGCAGGCCTGAACTATGCAATGAGCCTTCACGCTATCGTAACCGCACATGCAGAAGGATATGATGAAAATATGTATCTTGATGCAGGATCGAGGACCAAGGTTGAGGAGACCGGCGGCGCAAACTTCTTGTTTGTGACCAAGGATCACAAGGTTGTAACACCGAAGTCAAACAGCATTCTGCCTTCCATCACCAGAAGAAGCCTGATGCAGGTTGCAAAGGATTATCTCGGACTGGAAACAGAAGAAAGAGAAGTGTATCTGGAAGAACTTGGTGATTTTGCCGAGTGCGGACTCTGCGGTACGGCTGCGGTTATCTCCCCGGTTGGCAAGATCGTTGACCACGGCCGTGAGATCTGCTTCCCCGCAGGCATGGAAGCCAT
>JAEEKC010000183.1 GCA_016282215.1 Lachnospiraceae bacterium | reverse complement strand
GTCCTCCCTGGTCAGAAGCTCATATACCGCATCATTGACTCTGTCAAAATGGCCGGCCGCATAGGGACATGCCTCCGGATTACAGCACAGGGTCTTTTTCTTTTCATCATCCGTCCTTTGTACAGGATTCTCATCCTCATCAACGCTTTGGCCCATCATCGGGCAGATCTTCTCCTTAGCCGTAATGGTCAGGACCTTCAGTGCCATACCACGAGCCCGCAGCAGCGCAAAGGTTTCCTGGGCCACTGCCCTTGTGATGGTCTTTGCCGTTAAGTAAAAAATCTTTTCCGCCTTGCCCAGTCCCATGGCTTTCAGGGACGGGAATACACAGGACAGAGTTTTCCCGACACCTGTAGGGGCCTGGATAAAGAGTTTTTTCCCATGGCAGATGGTCTGATACACATGACCGGACAGCTCTTTCTGCCCATCCCGGAATGGATAGGGAAATTGCAGCGCCTGCAGGCTTTCGTTGCGCCGCTTTTTCCATGCGAATTCAAAATCCGTCCATTTTTTATACTGTGCCATCAGGTCATCAAACCAATGGCTGATCTCTTCAAAAGACAGCTTTTCATGAAAATATCGGATCTCAAGACTCTTCATGTGCACATAAGTCATCCGCACCGTGACCTCGTCAAGTCCTTCCCGTACCGAGATCATATAGGCATAGCAGCGGGCCTGGGCAAGGTGCACCGGATCCGGTTCCATCATCCGGAAGATATCCCGGTAGGTGCCCTTGATCTCATCCACCGTCACGCCTTTTTTTTCATGAAGGATGCCGTCCGCCCTGCCTTCTACCTTGACACTGTAATCATCAAAATCTGCAACAAAAGAAAGCGGTACCTCTGCCTGGTACTCGCTTCCCATTCGTTTCTGTATCATCCGGTGGATCCTGGCCCCTTCCTGCATGGCCTCTTCGCTCCCTGCGGCGATCCGGTTATCAATATCGCCTCCTCGGAGCAGAAATTCCACCAGTGTCCTTACCGAAATCTGCATTTCCAATGACCATTCCTCCAAAGGCCAAAGCCCGCAATCCGGTATCTGATGTCCTTACGCGACCATCGCCACCTTGCTGGTGAGGTACTTCTCAAAATCAGCGCTGTAGCCGTTACAGCTTACCGTCAGGATCTGTCGAAGATCCAAGGCCAGTACACCTAAGATCGACTTCGCATCCACGGTAATATGGTTATAGGAAACATCAATATCAAAATCGCATTTGCTTGCTCTGACAACAAAATCTTTTACTTCTTCCTTACTGAGTTTAATCTTGTGCTCTCTCATAATATGCTCCTCCTCTCAGTATCTATGCACTCGTTCATCTTCGCACCCATGCATATCAGTATCATTGTCTCTTTGCTTTTTCTTGCATTATAAGGTTTTTCCGGCAGTTGTAAAGGGGATTTTTGTACAAATCCGGGTGCAATTTTCATTTTCATCAGCCGGGAGGTGCGGGAGGAAGGGGCGGCACAGCAGGATTTGTCGTATTGGTGCGCATGGTGCCGTCATGAGGGCGATACTTAGTCGTATGCAGATACTCCTTCGATATCTCTTTTCCGTCCTTTTCGATCACGATATAGGTTTTCCATACACTTCCGGGTTTTCCGCCGGAAAGGATTTCTTCTGACATAAACGGTATGGTAGGATCTTCTACCATCGCATAACCCGGATCAATGGAACCGGTCTTTTCGCTGGACAAATATCTCTTTTCACCTTCGCCAAGCTGCGAGATCCCGAAGATCTCAACCGTCACATAACGGTCAGCATAATGTGCCTTGATGCCGATGGGATGCTCGGTATCATTGACAAAAGCAAAATCCGGATGCATATAGCTGACAGTGGCATCCTGTCCCGGTGTTACGTAACTGGGTTCATAGGTATGGCCTGTCCTGTCGGATGCATCAAATCCCGCCGCTACGATGGCATTGTACAGGGTACTGGAAACCTGGCAGACGCCGCCGCCATATTCCTGTACCGTTTCACCATTGGAGTAAGCAGGCGCTTCCTTATATCCCTTTTCCGCTGTCCTGCGGCCTACGGTTTCATTAAAACTGAAAGTTTCCCCCGGTTCCACGATCTTGCCGTTGATCGCTGCCGCTGCCAGCCTGACATTGGTGTTTCTCGATTCACTGGCAGTCGTATGAGTTTTAAAATATCCGATCGTCTGATAATCGTCCTTCGCAACAGTCGGCTCGATCTTGTTGAGTGTTACCGGGATCTGTGCCGTATAATCACCGCTTTGCAATGCCTGCTTGATATCGCTTGTCAGCTTCACGGTATCCAGCTCGGTGCCGGTCTTTGATTCCGTTACCTGAAATCCGTCATCCTCAAAACCGACCAGCTTGCTGTCCTCTGCCGGGCTCGCCAGATGATCCGCAAGGTCTCCCGCCACCTGAGCCGCCAGCATATCGGTGTTATCAACGCCGCGCAGTTCCATTTCGATCTGCTTACGCTTTTCCGGCTCTTTAAACAGGTTTTTCAGCTTTTCTTCAAAAGTCACAGCCGCCTGCGCATCCAGGATCTTCTGCTCCTCCTGTTTTGCTCTTTTCACAGCTTCATGAACGATGGGCGAGAAAACATCCTCGATGGGATAATCACCACCGTCAAATACCACCTTCATATCCCAGGGATATTTGGCAAGGATGGTCTCGGCAGCCTGTTCCTCTGTCATGCCGCTGACATCGGTTCCGTCCACGATGATGATGGGGGAACGATCGATTGCTTCTTCCTGCTGATACTTATAATAAACAAGTCCGGCACAGCCTGCCACAAATAAAAGCAGGATAAGTAACACCACACCCGCAAGGCGTAATCCTGTTAGTCCCCTTTTCCTTCCTTCTGCCATGATCCTCGCTCCAATCCGTCCTAAATACCGATCTGATGATCTGCGCTGATCTGTTGAAAACACTTCCCACTGATCTATTATCGGTCATTCTTCTTCGGCAATTTATCTTCGTTAATTTTTTGTCAATATTGTTTTTCCTTATTTATAGTATCACCGGGCGATTTGCTGCGCAATAAGGCACAGTAAAATGATCCTTCCAAAAATATGCACGAACATTTTCGGCGTTTTTGTCATATTGCACAATAGGACGTCTCGTCTTTGTGCTCATTCCACAAAATCAGGCTCTACTTTATAAAAATTTCATTCAAATTGCTACGGAAATATGAAAACAAGTTTGACTGTCAAGATTGCTTCTTATATAATTAAGTACATGAACATAAAAATCCAATGCTGCGGACTTGCAATCCTTTGCGTCCTCTGCTTTTTTAACTTTCATCGCGAGACAGTCGGCTTTCGCGGCACGAGGCTTTATGCCCGTGCCATGGCAGCCAATTTTCTGTGTCTGATCCTGGATATTTCCTCCATCAGCTGCATTGTTTCAGACGGCGGAACCGGCAGCACGCTTTCCGTCGTTATCGGCAAGCTTTATCTGGCCAGTCTGATCTGTGTCTTCTATTTCGGTTTTTCCTATACCTGTAATGATATCAATACCCTGCAGCATTCCAAGCTGACCCTGCCGCTGTCTACGGCCTTTGCGCTGGTTGGCTGCCTTTTGGTCGCCATTCTTCCCATTCATTTTATCCAGCGGGGTGAGTACATCACCTATTCGTACGGCCCGTCCGTTATGGCCACCAATATCTTTGCCATGTGCTTCATTCTCGGCACGCTCCTGATGACCATTATCTTCCGGAAAAAAATGAACCCCCGCAGAATGCGAGCCGTTCAGATCTGGATGACCATTGAGATCTGCGCGGGACTGATCCAGTTCATGTCCCCTTCCCTTTTGCTGATCGGCTTTGCCACTGCCATCGGCATGATGATCCTGTTCATGGAACTTGAAAACCCGGAAGGAGAACTCGACCGTGTTGCCAACGTTTTTTCTGCCAATATCATGCATGATTACATCCGGCAGCTCTATGAAGACCACATTCCCTTCTCCGGCGTCCTGATCATCAATGCAAGCGTATGGGATGTCAACAGGACCGAGGAACGTGCTATCTTCATGGAAATGGCGAATTTCCTGAAAGCCTTTCCCCATTGCAAAGTCTTTCGCGGCACAGGCAACGATTTTGCCGTCGTCATGCCGCAAAAATACTACTCCGAACAAATGGTCCGGAGTATTTATGAACGTTTTGTCTTAAGCTGGCTCGGCAAGGAGATCAGCACCCTGCTGGTGGCGGTTCCGGATAACCGGGTTGCTGCTACTGCCGATGAGGTGACGCAGTTTTATCAGTATTATCGCAGCAGAATTGACAGCATCGACGAGCGTCTCATTTTCTTCGGACAAGCAGAAGCTGACAAACTCCGCATGGCCAAGATCATCCAGGCTGAGATCGTTTCCGCCCTCGATGAAGACCGGGTGGAGGTCTTTTATCAGCCCATCTATTCTTTCCGGAAAAACTGCTTTGTTTCCGCTGAGGCTCTGTGCCGGATCCGCAAGCCAGATGGCTCAATCATGATGCCCGGTCTCTTTATCCCCGTTGCGGAAAAGACAGGGCTTGTGGAAGCACTCGGCACCCGCGTTTTGGAAAAAGTCTGCGAGATGCTGCAGGAACTCCCCATCACCGAGATCGGGGTGGAATATATCGAAGTCAATCTCTCGGTCGCACAGTGCGAGAACCGGTGGCTCACCGAGGATATCAGCCAGCTGATCGAACGCTTTGAGATCGATCCTTCCCTGCTGAACTTAGAGATCACGGAAACCTCCACCATCCG
>JAEEKC010000182.1 GCA_016282215.1 Lachnospiraceae bacterium | reverse complement strand
CGATCCTTCCTGCGGAAAGGGAACTGAATCACATCGCAGAACAGATATGTACCTTCAAAATGAAAGGGGAACAGCTATGGCAATCAATAAGGTCGTTAATAAATCAACAAAAAGCCACGGAGCCATGAGAAATGTCATAGAGTATGTCCTGCGGGATGAAAAGGTCAGGGAAGGCCATGTCATTATCCTGGGCCCCTATCCCCCGGATGTGATCAACTATGATGAAATCTATAAGACCTGGTTGGAAGAAAAGAAACTATGGAACAAAGATAACGGCAGAATGTATGCTCACAACATCATCAGTTTTCATGAAAGCGAGCCCATCACACCGGAGCAGGTGCTTGATATTGGCAGACAGTTTGCTGAAGAGTTTTTCCCGGATCATCAGTCTGTGATCGCAGTTCATCAGGATAAAAACCACCTGCATTGTCATATCGTGACAAACTCCGTGTCCTATATCGATGGATCCAAGCTGCATCAGATCAGAAAGGATCTTGAAAGACAAAAGGATTTCACAAATGATCTCTGTCTGCAACTCGGTCATACAATCGCTCAAAAAGGGAAACATTTCGATGGAACCCCGATAGAAGAATGGGACGTTACGACCTGGAGCAAGGATAAGTACAACCTTCTCCGTAATGATAAAAAAGCTGGTTTCCTTGAAAGCTGCGGCCGCGCCCTCATGGAAACCCTGCCCCAGTCAGCAAGCCGTGAGGAATTTATCGACGGTATGAAACAGCGTGGCTGGACCGTACACTGGCACGATAAACGGAAACATATCGTGTTTGAAAATGAGAACGGGAATAAGGTCAGGGATACCAATATCGAAAAAACATTCAACAAGGATGTAAGCAAGGAGGCGTTACTACATGAATTTGAAAGACAAAGTGCGGCAAGAGCAGCTCTGCTCTGCTCAGGCAGAGACTCCGGCTATGACAGGGATAAAGAGCGGGAACGTGAAAAATGGCAGCAACAGCTCGATGAATACTATGACCAGATCAGATCCGCCATCGGAGGAGAAGGTCCTGCTGGAGAAACAATCGAAAGTGATCGATCAACTGACAGCCGAAAAGAATCAGCTCATTGCGGAAGGCCGGGAAGCAGATCAGAAAAAGATCCAAGAACTGTCAGAACAGATCTTAACACTGAAAATGGAAAAGAAGGAAAAAGAAACACAGCTGCAGGCGAAAATATCGGATCTGGAGGTAAAGTTGTCCAGAGCTCAAGACAAAAGCAGCGCCCCGAGAATTGCGAATCAGGAGTTGTCAAAGGAGAACGAAGATCTGAAAATAGCAAATCGGGAACTGTCAAAGGAGAACGAAGATCTGAAAATAGCGAATCGGGAATTGCCAAAGGAGAACGAAAATCTGAGAATAGCGAATCGAGAGTTGTCAATGGAAAACGAAGATCTGAGGAAAACATACGGAATACCGGCCAGGAAAGAAGTGAGGAGACTCAAAGAACGGTACGCCGTCGTAGAGGAAGATAACAAAATTCTAAAGGCACAAGTCAAAAAGATTGGCTATGATGCGGTTCTCCGTAATCAGAGAATCGCTTGGATATCACTGCTTTTTACCTTGATCTGCTGCCTGATCAGAAACAAAACCGTGATGAACGATATGAAAAGCTTCATCGTAGTTCCGTTTTTATGGCTGGTCAGGAATGGAAAACGCTTTTTGAAATGGATGAAACAGCCCTATTATACGGAATATATCAGTTTCGGGGAAACGCAGGATGTGCCATATTCGACGGGATGGTCATGGATGTTTCGGATCGGATCCCTTTTGTTACTGGGGATCACCATATTCCTGATCGGAATAACCGTTTATTGCCTGGTAAAATATTACTTAAAGCGGTGGTGCAATCTGTCCTTAAAGGTCATTCTTGCAACGATTTCCCTGATCCTCGTATTCGGAGATGAATTCAGAAAACATGTTCCGGTGAATCTTGTCCTTGTATTCCTTCTGGTTCAGTCGGTGTATTTATTGGTCTTCACGTTCCTGGACTGCCATTATGAATGTGAGGGCCGCCTGGATAAGTGGGAGCTGATCCAAAACGGATAGTGATACTAGAAACCAATTTTGATTCTGCCGATATCCAGTGTCAAAACAGGCAGAAAGATATCACGAAAATGAATATTTCCAAAATCATGAAATAATTTTTATGAGTTCCATTGTGCTTTCCTTGGGTTTTTGCTAAAATCTATGTAAGTTAACGTGCTATGTAGTGTGGTTATAACCTTAGAAAATATATAGAAAAAAGATTGGAAGAATGTCACACGATTACGACTACTCCGGGAAGGAAAGAGTGCCGATGACCGATGTTACTGAAACAAAAGAACTAACGGAACAGGAGCGGAAAGAGCAGATTGAATACCATCTGGCAGAACTGAAGAAACTCCGCGCAACACCCCGCAGCGACTGGCACGCCGGATTTGAAGCATTACTTCGGATTGAGACACACAAGTACGCTGACCTTGTACATATCCGTACAGAAGAGGAAATCGGTGAAGTTCCGCCAAGAACTGACTTTGTGATCCTAGTGGAAGATGAGCAGGTCGAATGGGAAAAGGCAATTTTCAGGATTTTTCGAAAGATCAACATCCTCGAATACAAGAACCCACATGATTCACTGAACGAACGAGTTCTTCGTAAAGTGTGTGGTTATGCCAATCTCTACATCGGTATAGCGGAACATGAGGGTGTGCGTCCGGCGGATCAGGTGACCATCTCAATCTTTCGAGCCGTAAAAAATCCTGATATGTTCGAGGCGATGGAAAGAAATGGCACACTCGTCAGAGATAAGATACCAGGAATCTACCATGTGATGGGATATACTAATCTTCCTTTTCAAATCATCATCACAAGTGAATTGGAAGGCGAAGAATACGCAGCCTATCGTGCTCTAACAGATAAGGCAAATAAAGCAGATGTGGAGCGCATTATTAAAGGTGTAGGTCAGGAAAAGGATGATTCCATCAGGGAGCATTATCGGGTTCTGCTCCAGTTGGTGATAGAAAAGAATCCGCAATTTATCGAAACGATAAGGAGGGATGATGCAATGGAAGATGTATTGATGGAAATTGTGAAGGACAAAGTAGATGAGAAGGTAAGTACAGCAGAAGCGGCCAAAGAACAGCAGACCACTGCGGATCATATTAAAGATATTATGGAATCCTTCGGTGTAACAATTGAAAAAGCCATGGATTCCCTGAAGATTCCCCAATCACAGCGCAGCATTTACACCGGCCTTGTCGGAAAACGGATGCAGTGAAGCAAGGATATGGATATGTCCTAATATGCCCAATAGATTGGAAGGAGGTATATTGGATATGTGTAATCTGAGTAAAGGCGTTTATGACAGTGCAATAGTTGATGCAATAAAAAAACTAATGAAGAATAAGGGTTGGGGAATTGATGAGTGCATGGATGCACTTGAAGTACCCGATAACAGGAGAGAATTGTATAGAAGCATTGTTATGGGTTCTTTTGCCATGGCATAAAACAAACGAAACCAACATCATCAAATACTCTTTGCACAACCGTAAGCGACAGGGCTTAATCAACTCTGCCGCTTTTTTCGTCAAACGGCGAATTCGCCGGCATTCTTTCGAACACCGACGAATTCCAGGAGTCTATGAAACAAAAAACTCGGATCTCACTTTACTGTCACTTTCGCTTTCTTTACAAGGCCGTTTGCGGAATATACGTAAATCGTGCAGGTGCCTTTCTTTACGCCTTTGACCTTGCCGTTCTTGCTTACCTTTTGCTCTTATAAGATCAAGGATTATCTCGGAATTCTTTCTTTTTGGAGCAGTTTTTGGGGTAGTCTTTGGGGTAGTTTTTGGGGTCGTTTTGGGGGTAGTGCTGCCAGATCCCTTTCCTTCTTCTCCAACAAACGTTTCTGCAAAACTACTATAAAATCCTTCATGGATAAAGAACCGACTAACAAAATAGTCATGTGCTTCATATGTTTCAAACTCAGGAACAACTTTATCCATATAAAACTACATATGCACAAAGCATTCCAGAACCATTCACTCCATAATATGAAACT
>JAEEKC010000181.1 GCA_016282215.1 Lachnospiraceae bacterium | reverse complement strand
GGACGGAATGCTGTCCCAGGACGAGATCAATGCGCTCCTGAATTCCATGGCAGATGGCGTTGTACCGGAAGTGGAAGCCGCTCCGGAGCCGCCGCCGCAAGATGATTTTGTGCCCGCAGCGGCCACGATGGGCGATGTGGAACTGACAGATATTGAGAAGGATGCCATCGGTGAGATCGCCAATATCAGTATGGGAACCAGTGCGACAACACTGTTTTCACTGGTCAATCAGAAGGTCGATATCTCAACGCCGGAGGTTTCCATCGCGACCTGGAGTACCTTTGCCCAGGAGTTTGAAAAGCCCTGTGTTTTCATTCAGATCAAGTACACGGTAGGGCTTGACGGGGCCAATATCCTGATCCTTCGCGAGCAGGATGTCAAGATCATCACAGACCTGATGATGGGCGGAGACGGTACCAATACAGAGGGTGAGCTCGGAGAGCTGCATCTGTCGGCGATCTCCGAGGCCATGAACCAGATGATGGGTTCATCCGCGACATCTCTTTCATCCATGCTCGGAAAAATGATCGATATCAGTCCGCCGGAGGCAAATCTGGTAAATCTGATCGATACCAAGGATGGTTCCGAGATTGCGCCTTTCCTGGGCGGAAAGTTTGTGAAGATCTCTTTCAGGATGCAGATCGGCGATCTGGTTGATTCGACGCTGATGCAGCTTTATCCGGTAGATTTTGCAAGGTCCCTGTATGAGACCGTGATGGGAACGCAGGAACCTGCACCCGAACCGGCTCCGGCCCCGGCGCCCGCTCCGGAACCGGCTCCTGCGCCGCAGCCGTTTACACCGCCGCCGGCTCCGGATCCCATGCAGCAGCAACAGCAGATGCCGCAGATGGGGATGCCGCAAATGGGAATGCCCCAGATGGGGATGCCGCAGATGGGAATGCCGCAGATGGCGATGCCGCAAATGGGAATGCCGGACATGACGCAGATGGCACCGGCCAATATCTCGCCGGCGCAGTTCCAATCCTTCGGCGCACCGACAATGATGATGCCGGGCGGCGAAAACATCGGGCTTATCATGGATGTTCCGCTGGAGGTAACGGTGGAACTGGGAAGAACAAGAAAATCGATATCGGAGATCCTGGATTTTACACCGGGTACCATTATAGAGCTGGATAAGATCGCAGGTGAACCGATCGATGTTTTAGTCAACGGCAAGTTCGTCGCAAAGGGCGAAGTTGTTGTCATCGAAGAAAGTTTCGGTGTGAGGGTTACGGAGATCATCAAGTAGATGATCGCCGAAAAGTGTAGAGAGTTGTAGGGGACATCCCTTTACAAGATGAATTCAGGAGGAAAGAAGAAATGGCAAAAAACATTTTGATCTGTGACGATGCAGCATTCATGCGGATGATGATCAAGGACATTCTGACCAAGAACGGTTACAATGTTGCAGGTGAGGCAGAGAACGGTGCAAAGGCTGTTGAAAAGTACAACGAGCTGAAGCCGGATCTGGTGCTCATGGACATCACCATGCCGGAAATGGACGGTATCGCAGCACTTAAGAAGATCAAGGAAAATGATTCCGGCGCTATGGTCATCATGTGTTCAGCCATGGGACAGCAGGCTATGGTTATCGAGTCCATTCAGGCAGGAGCCAAGGACTTCATCGTAAAACCGTTCCAGGCAGACCGCGTTATCGAAGCTGTTAAGAAAGTAGTCGGTTAATATGCTGATCGCGCAGACCGGCGGGGTCTATTCCGTTACCAGGTTTATCACGGTCCTGATCCTGTTCATTTTTGTGCTGGGCATTACCTATTGGACAAGTCGTTATGTGGCCGGATTCCAGAAAAAAAGGATGGGATCCGCCAATATCGAAGTGGTCGAAGCGGCAAGGCTCAGTCAGAACGTGGTATTGGAGATCGTGCGGGCAGGGGATCAGTATCTTCTCATTTCCGTGGGAAAAGACGGGGCCAGGCTCATTACGAAGCTGGATCCGGAAACGCTTACGCTGCAGGAAGGCGCAGCGCTCCCGGGCGGTCAGGAATTTCAGGATTTTCTGAAAAAAGCAGCGGCAAATCTGCCCCGCAAACATAAATCGCCTACAAAACCGGAGGACGACGATGCTTAATCCGTTGAAAGATCGATCACTGAAAAATCGATCCGGAAAAGTAAATATGCAGTCCCTGCGGATGACGGTGGCATGGCTTTTACTTGGCTTTTTTATCCTTTCGGGACCGATTGCGGTGGCCGCTTCCATCGGGAGCGATACCACGAATCAGACCACATCCCAGGCTGTCGGTTCCAACGGCCTTGGTGAAAGGAGAAGAGCAGGGGACACACAGACCCAGACCAACCGGTATGATCCCGGGCAGACCGAGAATCAGGATCAGCTCGGTGAACTGAACATCGCAAATGATGTTACGATCACTTATGCCGGCGGAAACGGAACCATTACGGGATCTCTTCGGATCCTTCTCATACTAACGGCAATTGCCATTGCCCCGACATTGGTCATCTGTCTGACCAGCTTCACCAGGATCCTGGTGGTGCTGCATTTTACCAGACAGGCCTTAAATACGCAGACGGCGCCCCCGAATCAGGTAATGATCGGAATATCTCTTTTTCTGACCTGGTTTATCATGGCGCCTATTTTTACACAGATCAATAATGAGGCGATCAAGCCTTTTGAAGCAGGAGAGATCACACAGGAAGAGGCCTTTGAGATCGGCATGGCACCCCTTCGGGAGTTCATGTATAAGCAGACGCAGAAAAAAGACGCGCAGATGTTTATCGAGATCTCAGGCACGCAGTGGACGGATGATATGGAGCTGGATGATATCCCGACTCAGGTTCTGATCCCGGCTTTCATGGTATCGGAGCTTCGTACGGCATTTATCATCGGTTTCATTATCTATATCCCGTTCCTTGTGATCGATATGGTGGTGGCATCTTCCCTTATGGCCATGGGTATGATGATGCTCCCGCCGACGACGATCTCGATGCCATTCAAGATCCTGTTGTTCGTACTGGCGGACGGATGGAATCTGGTGATCGTGAATCTGGTGAAGACGTTTTATTAACGCGAAGCTACTATAGAGAGATGGGAACGGAGCGGTTCTAAGAGGAGAAGAAGATGTCAGTCGATCTGGTTGTGGAGATGTGCTCGCAGGCACTGTTTATCGTGATCAAGACAGCAGCACCGGTGCTTCTGGTGTCGCTGATCATCGGTCTGACTGTCAGTGTATTTCAGACCATGACCAGTATTCAGGAGCAGACACTGACATTCGTGCCGAAGATCCTGTCTATCTTTTTGGCGCTGATGCTTCTCGGAGAATGGATGCTGAATAATATGTCCGGCTTTATGGTTGATCTGTGGTCGGATTTTTCTCGTTATATCAGGTAACTTATGCTGGACCTCAGTTTTCGCTATCAGGAATTTGAGATACTGCTTTTGTTCATCGTCAGGATGAGTGGGTTTATCTATTCGGCTCCGTTTTACAGCCGGACAGGTGTGCCGAACCAGTTTAAGATCGCACTTTCGATCTTCCTCGGATACCTGACCTATTATGCCACGCTGCCGCATGCTGCGGTTGCCTACAGCACGGTGCTGGAGTATTCCACGCTGGTCATCAAGGAGCTGCTGGTGGGGATCCTGGTCGGATGGGCAGCAAATATCTGTATTTCCATTGTGTTTTTCGCAGGACGTATCGTGGATATGGATATCGGTTTTTCCATGGTCAACGCCATTGATCCTTCTACAAGGGAAAATGCCACGATCACCGGTTTTTATTATCAGTATGCCGTGCTCCTGATGCTGCTGATCTCGGGGATGCACAGGTATGTGATCGAGGCCATTGTGGAAACCTATTCGCTGTTTCCCATCGGGCAGGCGGTTTTCAACCAGCAGAAGCTCTATGATTCCCTGCTGTATTATCTGGCGGAATATGTCAATATCGGTTTCCGGATCTGTATGCCGATCTTTGCGGTGATCCTGATCGTCAATGTTGTGCTGGGTATTCTGGCAAAAGTGGCACCGCAGATGAATATGTTTGCCGTGGGTATGCAGATCAAGGTGCTGACAGGCCTTGTGGTTATGATGTTTACGGCGATGATGCTGCCTTATGTGGCAGATTTTGTGTATAAGCAGACCAAGATTATGGTGGTTTCCATCGTGGAGGCAATGATGCCATGATTCTGTATGACCTGCAGTTTTTTGCAAAAGAAGGACCCGGCGGGGAAAAGACGGAAGAGGCTACCTCTAAAAAGTTAGAGGACGCCCGAAAAGAAGGCCAGGTCGCGAAGAGTAAAGAGGTTACCAATGCAGTTACGCTGATCGGACTGTTTCTGACCCTTCGCTTTGCGCTCTCTTTTATAGGGGAGAGCATGCTGTCCATGTTTTCCGCGTTTTATAACCGGATCCCGGATGCACAGGGGCTGGTGGCAGGGCAGATCAGGGAGCAGACCATGATCAGCATGCTTCGCCTGATGGCGATCCGGATACTGATCCTGATGCTGCCGTTTTTGCTGACCGGACTGATCCTTTCCTTTGTATCTGACCTTGTGCAGATTCCCTGGAAGGTGACGGCCAAACCGCTACAGCCGAAACCCTCGAAGATGAATCCCATCAACGGATTTAAACGTCTGTTTTCCATGCAGTCGGTGGTGGAACTGCTGAAATCCATATTGAAGATCGGATTGATCCTCTATATTGCGTATCTGACGCTGCGGGATCAGGCGAATCTGATCTACCTGCTGTTCAACATGCCGCTTTGGGAAGGTATCGCAGCAGCCGGAAACATAGCCATTAACTTAGGACTTCGGATATCCTTTGTCTATATCCTGATCGCGGCCATCGACTTTGCTTATCAAAAGCATAAGTTCAGAGAAGATATGAAGATGACCAAGCAGGAAGTCAAGGATGAATACAAAGACTCCGAAGGTGATCCGCAGATCAAGGGACAGCAGCGGCAGCGTATGCGTGAGGCATCCCGCCGCCGTATGATGCAGGATATCCCGAAGGCGGATGTGGTCATCACAAACCCGACTCACTATGCAGTCGCTGTCCAGTATGATACTTCTGTAGCGCCTTCGCCCATCGTCCTGGCAAAAGGGCAGGATTACCTGGCGGCCAGGATCAAAGAGGTGGCAAAGGAAAACCGCATTGAAGTGGTGGAAAATAAACCGCTGGCCCGAATGCTTTATCATAATGTCGAGATCGGCGAGCAGATACCGCCGGAGCTGTATGAGGCGGTAGCGCAGGTACTGGCGTACGTATACCACGTACAGGGTAAGATTTAGCACAGCAGATTTTCTGCGAATGGTAATATCTAATTTC
>JAEEKC010000180.1 GCA_016282215.1 Lachnospiraceae bacterium | reverse complement strand
CGCAGATCCCCATCATCATGCTGACGGCGAAATCGACCGAAAACGATGAGCTTCAGAGTTTTGATATCGGCGCAGATGAGTATATCTCCAAGCCCTTCAGCCCGAAGATCCTGGTGGCGAGAGTCGAGGCACTTCTTCGCAGATCCGGCGCAAATGCAGGCGAGGATACGCTCGAAGCCGGCGGCATTAAGGTGGATAAGGTGGCGCATATCGTGACCATTGACGGCAAGCCCATCGAACTGAGTTTCAAGGAGTTTGAGCTGTTATCCTATTTCATGGAAAATAAGGGCATTGCGCTTTCACGTGAAGTGATCCTGAACCATGTCTGGAATTATGATTATTTCGGCGATGCCAGGACCATTGATACCCATGTGAAGAAACTCCGCAGCAAGATGGGAGAAAAAGGCGAGACCATCAAGACGATCTGGGGCATGGGTTACAAATTTGAGGTGTGATCACAAAGGGATATGCGTTTGGTATAGGGAATCCGAAACGCATAAATGATTCCTGATAAAAAGTTCAATACAATAAGTACGATTTAGAAAAAACAGATAAATGAAACAAGACAGTGAAGCACCAAGTTTTAAAAATTCCATACAAAGAGAGTTTGTTGCCATATTCTTTCTGATCCTGGCAGGCGCTATTTTGTTTTGTGTCATGATGAACGAAACGCTGCTGGAGAAATACTATATCAAGAACAAGAAGCAGGTTCTGTATGCAGCGTACGAGAGTATTAACAGGGCGTTTGCGCAGGGCAGCAGCGATACGGACGATTTTCAGATCGAGGTGCAGAGGATCAGCGGTATCTATAACATTTCGATGCTCATCATAGATCCGGATTCTGAGGTCCTTGTTTCATCGGAAAACGAGAGCCGTGGTCTTGCTTTTGAACTGCAAAGATACATTTTCGGATCGGTTTTCTCTGAGGAAGATGACGAAAATATTGAGATCATTGAAGAGCAGATTGATTATACGATCCAAAACAGTTATGATAAAAGGACAGGTATCAGCTATCTCGAAATGTGGGGCTTTTTGGAAAGCGGAAATCCTTTCCTGATCCGTACGGCGCTTGAAGGTATAACGGAAAGCGTTCGGATCGCCAACCGGTTTTTGATCTATGCAGGTCTTTTAGCAGCCCTGGGCGGCATTTTTGCCATCCTGGTTGTCACCAAACAGATCACGAGACCGATCATGCAACTGGCCGGCATTTCAAGACGCATGGCAAACCTTGATTTTGAAGCGAAATATACCGGCAAAGAGAAAAATGAGATCGGCATTCTAGGACATGATATGAACAGGATGTCCGATAAACTGGAAACGACGATCTCAGAACTCAAAACTGCGAACAATGAGCTGCAGCGGGATATCGAAAAGAAGGAGCAGATCGACAATATGCGGTCGGAGTTCATTTCCAATGTGTCCCATGAGCTGAAAACTCCGCTGGCGCTGATCATGGGCTATGCGGAAGGGCTGAAAATGGATATCGGAGAAGATCCCGAGAGCAGGGATTTTTACTGTGAGGTTATTGCGGATGAAGCGGAAAAAATGAATACCATGGTCAAGGAGCTTTTGACGGTTTCGCAGCTTGAGTCCGGTGCGGACCTGATCCAGATGGAGCGCTTCAATCTTGTGGATCTGATCAAAAACTATCTGCAGTCCGCTTCGATCCTTTTGTCCCAGTCCGGCGCCGATGTGGAGTTTGATGCACCGGATGCGCTCTATGTCTGGGGTGATGAGTTCAAGACAGAGGAAGTGGTTATGAATTATGTGACCAATGCCATCAACCATGTAGGCGGCGATGAGAAAAAGATCCACATCAGCGTAACGCAGGATGGCGAAGTCGCAAGAACTGTAGTGTTTAATACAGGCGACCCTATCCCGGAGGAGAATCTGCCGCATATCTGGGAGAAATTCTACAAGGTGGATAAAGCGCGGACCAGGGAATACGGCGGCAGCGGCATCGGACTTTCTATCGTAAAGGCCATCATGGAAGCGATGAACCGGGGATACGGCGCAAGAAACGTGGATGGCGGCGTGGAATTCTGGTTTGAACTGGAGACGAAAGCGTAGGAAACCGATATATAATAGTGTCGGAACTTAGTTAATCTTAGGATAGAATAAATTAAGAGGAACAGAGTATGACGTATCGAAGAAAAGGATGGCTCGTCGGAGGCATCATGGCGGCGGCCCTGATCTGTATGACAGGGTGCGGGGACGCAATCCCGGAGCTGTCGGAACAGCAGACGGAGATTTTTACGGAATATGCAGCTGGTGCAGTTTTAAAAGAGATGCCGCAGTCAAATTCCAGACTGGTGGATACTTCCGTGGACTATGACCCGTCCAAGATGACGAAGTATGAAAAGCAGCAGCTGGGGATCATCGATCCGGACGAACCTGCGCCGCAGGATACTGCGCAGGATAACGGCGCAGCAGATGAAGGGCTGGATCAGGCACCGGTTGATGATATGACCATGGATCCCGGACAGAGCGGAGCGGGCAGCGGTGAAAGCGCGGAGCCTTCCATGTCCGTTGCTCAGATTACGGGGATCGACGGACTGGATGTTAAGCTGAAGGGCTTTTCGGTTATGGATAATTATCCGGAAGTGGCGGAAGGAACGGATCTGTTCTTTGCGATGAATGCCTCTGAGGGAACGAAACTTATTGTTGCGAAACTGACTGTTCAAAACACCGGAAGCGAGCCGATGGAGATCAATAATGTTGCCCGTTCGGATATCCGTTTTAAGCTGCTGCTCAATGGGGAGAGCGCGCAAAATGCGATTGTGACACTTTTGAATGATGACCTGGCGTCCTTAAAGCAGACCTTTGAGCCGGGACAATCTGCGGAAACCGTGCTGGTATGCCAGGTTTCCGAGGAATTAGCGAATAGTGTTTCGCAGTTATCCGTGGTGATCTCGTCTGATGAAGGAAAAACAACACTGAATGTTCAGTAAATCAAAAATTGTGTACAATTTGACTCTTATTTGGTATAATAGTCATGTTCTTTCATATTTGACACGACAACTGTCAGATTTTGGAAAATATTATGGGAAGGGTTAAGGGGTAGCGTATGGACACTAATATTCTATTGGAGAACGGTACAAATGAACTGGAAGTGCTGGAATTCATTGTTGACGGCAATTCCTACGGGATCAATGTAGCGAAGATCCGCGAGATCATTTCTTATCAGCAGGTGACACCGGTGCCGAATTCGCACCCCAGCATTGAAGGCATTTTTATGCCGCGTGATGTGATGATCACGGCCATCGACCTTCGGAACTGTCTGCAGCGCGGTCAGTCTGAAGCGAAGGGACTTTTCATCATCACGAATTTTAACAAGCTGGATATCGCTTTTCATGTTGACCAGGTGATCGGTATTCACAGGGTATCCTGGACGGAGATCATCAAGCCGGGGACTACGGTTTCCAATACGGAAGACGGTATTTCTACCGGGATCATCAAGATCAACGGTAAACTGATCATCATCCTGGATTTCGAAAAGATCGTTACGGATATCAGTCCCGAGACCGGACTGAAAGTGACGGATATCGATGAGCTCGGGGTCAGGACAAGGAATGATGTTCCGATCCTGATCGCAGAGGACTCACCGCTGCTGAACAAGCTGATCGTGGATTCCCTCAAGAAAGCAGGCTATGAGAATCTGATCCATACAGAGAATGGTCAGGAAGCCTGGGATGTCATTACGCAGTGCAAACAGGATGGAACGTTGGCGCAGCATGTCAGATGTCTGATCACGGATATCGAGATGCCGCTGATGGATGGACACAGACTGACAAGACTTGTAAAAGAGGATAGTCAGACAAAGGATATACCTGTTGTGATCTTCTCATCTCTTGTGAATGAGGAAATGAAAAGGAAGGGAGAGGCTTTGGGTGCTGATGCACAGCTTTCCAAGCCGGAGATTGGAAATCTGGTCAGGATCATTGATGAGCTGGTGCTGTAGCTCCCGACTTTAAGTTCGGCAGATGAGTGAAAATGAACAATATCTGGACAGTTTATTAGCTGCCATGATGAATCCAAATCCAACAGAGGAAAAGCCGGAGGACACTCCGGCTGTTTCTGATGTAAAAAGGGATGATTCTGAGGATAAAATCGTCATCGCCGACGCACAGCCTGCAGTGGAAAAAGAGGCCGAAGAGGTCGTTGAGGAACCGGCAGAGGAACCGGCAGAGGAACCGGCAGAGGAACCGGCAGAGGAACCGGCAGAGGAACCGGCAGAGGAACCGGTAGAAGAGCCGGTAGAAGAAGTTGTAGAAGAACCGGCAGAAGAGGTAGTAGAGGAACCGGTAGAAGAAGTTGTAGAAGAACCGGCCGCCCCGGAGATTACGCCGGTATCAGATGATCCGAATGCGAAGATGACACCGGAGCAGATTGCGGCATTGTTTGCGCAGGCCGGCGGAAATGAGCCGGAAGAGGAAATCGCAGAAGATAATGCTGAAGAGATAGTTGAGGAAGTAGCAGAGGAAACAGCGAGAGAGGATGAGAGAGAATATCATCTTGCGGAGGAAGAGATAGAGAAGCCGGAAGAAGAGCCGGTTGTACCGGAAATCACCCCGGTATCAGATGATCCGAACGCGAAGATGACGCCGGATCAAATTGCGGCGTTGTTTGCACAGGCCGGCGGAGATGAGCCGGCAGCGGAGGAGACTGCAGAAGAGCCTGTCGAAGAGACAACAGAAGAAGCAGCAGAGGAAACGCCCGAAGAGCCGTCTGTACCGGAGATCACGCCGGTGTCGGATGATCCGAATGCGAAATTGTCGCCGGATCAGATTGCGGCATTGTTTGCACAGGCCGGCGGAGATGAACCGGCAGCGGATGAGCCCGCAGAAGAAACTGTCGAAGAGACTACAGAAGAAACAGCAGAAGAAACCGCCGAAGAGCCGTCTGTACCGGAGATCACGCCGGTATCGGATGATCCGAATGCGCAGTTATCGCCGGATCAGATCG
>JAEEKC010000006.1 GCA_016282215.1 Lachnospiraceae bacterium | reverse complement strand
TATTCCCGTAAGTCAGGCTCCCGTTTTTATTCAGATATTCCTCATAGGACATCCGTTCACTCATCCAGAGCACCGATCTTTTGAAGTTCCGTTAATGCTTTTTTCACATCAGCAGCGATCACATCCTCCGGAGCATCAAATCGCTGCTTCATTGCTGCTACGATCTTCTCCTCAGTAGTATCTTCTTTCAGGAGATCCAGGATCGCGCCCAGTGTCTTATTCCCTTTTACCAAGCCGGAAAACCCTGCTCCTCCGGCTGGGATCAGCAGTGATTCACTGCCGGTTTCATGTGGTATAAATCCTTTTTTCAGTTTCATAACATCATCCTTTCATCGTATGGTAAGACAACTCAGCAGCGCTGATATCCATATTGCAGCCCAGCCTGTAAAAATTCACATTCAGTCGTTCGATCAGCGCGATCGTTTGTTGCATAGCTCCCGTATCCATTGGGCGATAAGCCTGCTGGTACAGCATCGGAATCGCTTCCTGCTTTGTTATCGCTTTTATATTGTTTTCCTCCGCCCGCTCCAGGATGCATATTGCCTTCAAGGGTACTGCTATGTTATTGCTCAGCCTGTGCTTCCCGTCCCATGGGGTACCGTATGCGATGACCGATCCATTCTCGTTGATATGAAGAAGCGGCTTATCGTCATTCACCATAACCGCCCTATCTGCCAAAAGTTTACGCCAAAGCGCCGTATGCGTGCTCTTCCCGGTACCGCTCTTTGCGGTAAAAAGATACCCCTCACCATCTACCGCCACGCAGGATCCGTGGAAAAGGATCGTGTCATATCCCGGCATTCTTTCTGCGATCTTGCGGTATACTGCCAGCGTTTCCAGATAGGCTTCCGCAACATCCTGTTGTTCAGAGCGTCCCCACTCAAACGCAATATCTAACATAGTAGTCGTTACCGCAAAATCAGCGCATACATCACTCTCATACCCTGAGCAAAAAGAATAAACAGTCTGATGTATCGGAGAAATCGAGATTCCTATACCGGCAAAACAAAATGTTTTGGACATTCTTTTCCCTCCAAACAAACAGACAGGTGACCAAAGCCACCTGCCAAGCCTTCATCCGCTTATCACGGTGCAAGAGGAAGTTGTATAGCACTTGCCGTTATGACATCTTCCTCATCAAATTCAATCACTTCGATCTTTAACTCTTCATACGGTTCCATCATAATCTCCCTTACACTACGGCGCCACAGGTAACTGTATCGCATCACCGTTGTTGGACGTTTTTTCGTCCGTCCTGCGCGCAGCCATTGGTGTTACAGTAGGTGTTGGTGTTACTGAAGGCTTATCCGTCAAAGTAGGTTTCGGCGTTGCTGAGGGATTCTCTGTCAGAGTAGGTTTCGGTGTTACTGAAAGACTCTCAGCCTGTGTAGGTGTCGGTGTAACTGAAGGATCTTCAGTCCTTATAGGTGTCGGTGTCGTTGAAGGATTCTCTCTCTGAGTAGGCATCGACGTTACTGAAGGATCCTCTGTCCTTGCAGGCTCCGATGTTACTGAAGAAGTATCTGTCCTTGTGGGTGCCGGCGTTGCCGAAGGAGTCTCTGTAAGCGTAGGCTCCGGTGTTACGGAAGGATTTTCTGTCGGAGTGATCGTTGCACTAATTGCAGGTTCCGTGGGTATTACAGGATCATCCGAATTACCACTCTCCGTTTCCAAAGCCACCTCCAGTGCTTCTCCACCGGTTTCGGATAATGAATCCTTCTCTTCCGGATTCGTTAAATCCGAAGCACTAAAATCCTGCTCATTATTTGCAGTAGCCGGAGTAGTTGAGGCTGCCTTCACTTCCGCAACCGCAGATTCGTTATCAATATGCTGAACAGGTTCTTCCTGCACTGTATTCCGCGATGCCCCGCAGCCGCCCATCATAAACATAACCGACAGATACAATACAGTTAATGTTGCTTTTTTCATAACCTACTCACCCGGATATCCATTCCCCACCGGTCTGGCTGTTCGTGATAATATCCTCCTCTTCAAACTCAATGACTTCAATTTCCAAATCTTCATACTTTTCCATGATATATCTCCTTATTATTGTTATTATTGTCTGCAAGCCTGTGCGTAGTTATAAAGAGCACAGACAAGATCCTTACCTTTATTATTTGATCCTGAATTCAAAATACCGTAAACATACGACATCGCAGATACCGTCACTGTAGTCCCGCCTGCTGTGATGGTGTGAGAGTCTGTAAGATTCGTCGCACTTATATCGTTAATCATCACAAGGTATTGATCGCCGGATCTTGCCGGTGTGATTGCATTACCATCAAGTATAACGGAATTCAAAGTTACACCGCTTGCCGGAGTAAGGGCGACACATATTGCCAAAGTATCGTCAAAATACAATCTGTAATTGACACCGGTAACATTTGCCCCCTTCGTAGTCTGAATTGCGTCATTAATTACCGCACTTTTTATCGCAACATAATCATAAGAGTTTGTAGTATGTGTTACCATTTCTGCATGATCTGTCCCGATAGTCCATCCGTTTTGCTCTGATAAGTAAATCTGGGCATAATGACCATAATCAGCCAATGCATTAACGATATCAAGATTCTTTCCGGTCACATTATCATCCGCTACTGCCCATTTGATATAGTCCTCTGCCGAATAAGCAGCGCCAACAACCGTCTTCTCCTGCCCATTCTCTGTGTAATGGAAAGTCGGTGTGATCTTATCCGCCATCTGTATGGAAGTGATATTAACCGTAAACAGATATTTTCCCGTATCTACACTGTTGATCACCGCCGTACTTGCAGGAATATTATAGTGTGTCGAACTGTTTATTCCCTGCCCGGAAAATGTCACATAACTTCCTTCGTAATCTGCTGACGTCTTTCCTGCCGGCAGTTTCAGGAAGAACTGTACACCAACCTGTCCGGTAAGAAGCAGGGCGTGATTATTAAAGACAGGCTCTGAGTCCGCCTTAAATGTTGCTGTCACAATAACATTATAATCCGGCATAGTGAAAGTCCGGGTATTACCTGTACCATTAACCGATATGATTGTGTTCGCATCACCTGTCTTTGCTACGGTAAGCGAATCCAGTTGATATCCGTTATCTGGTGCAATCGTCAATGTTACCGTCTTTTCAGCAGCATCAAACGCAAATGCCTGTTTATCCACCGTTACGGTTCCACCGGTGCTTTCGGCTATATCGACAGAATACGCCGGAACGAGTTTCTTACCGCTGAGCACCGTTTGCTGTTCTGCGGTCAGCGTACCGGTATAGGCATTATTCGCCCCGTCGGTCAGTGTCTGCCCGCTCTTGACATTCACTGTTCCCGGAGTATCATTTGCATCATTATTCTCGATACCGTTTATCTGAATGAAGTCATTCGCCGAATTGTAGCCGAGCGTAAGTGTACCGCCGTTCGGGAAATAGATAGCAGCCTTTTTGGTATTATCCGTTGTACGCGTGCCGCCAGTTGCTGTAACTCGACCACCGTTGATGGTCATTGCGCCTTTAATGTAAAAAGCGGTATCATTATCGCCGCCCGTTGCAGTTATTTCGCCGCCATTGATGGTCAGGCTACTGTTACCTTTAACAATGCCTATGACCCCTGTTGTCGTCAATTTTCCCTGGTTATCGCCTGTGCTCTGACTATAGATTGTCAGCGATGAACCTTCATTCAAATAGATACTGTAGACCTCCAAAGCATCTTCAATGCTCATTACTGCTCCGTCTTCCAGAATGAGATTGACATTGCCGATAATAGATATTCTATGATCAAAAGTAGTATTCCCCCTAACGACATACCAAGTCTCTCCGCTAGAGCCTATATTTTCACTAGTATTTTGCAAGACTATTACGTTGTGACTCCGAGAAACGCCGGAAGCATCAAGATAGGAGACATTATCATTAATAACACCGATGTCATTCAACACCAACTTACCGCCGTTTTTAGTGACTTTAGCCATATCGCTAGACACAACCGCATAATCCTGCCGGCTGGTAATGGTAACATCGCCATTATTGATTGTCATGCTGCCATTGCCATTATCGCCAAAATATACACCAACTCTCTGATATCCTCTGCTGGTAACAGATATGAGTCCGCCATTGATAGTCAGGTTACTGTTTCCAACCATACTTACACCGAAATTCCCCGACGATACCGTCAGTTTCCCCTTGCTTTCGCCGTGGCTCTGGGTGTAGATATTCAGTGAGGAATTATCCTGGATATAGATGCCGCAGTCAGTGTTTGGAGAATTAACTGTCAGTTCCTTTCCGTCAGCGATTATGAGGTTGACTGCGCCCGAGATATTTAAATGACTATAAAAAGCAATATCACCGTTCACAAAATACCATGTCGTCTGACCCGACCTACCAAGATTGCGATTATCGACGATTGTAGCATTAACGCTCGCCTGCTGTTCCCCGGCCGCATTAACATAGGCTGCTTGATGCACCGAGGAGGTATTATCATACAAACGTACCGTTCCGCCATTATAAGTGTATCTGCTCAGGCCATAGATAGCTTTCACATTAGCGCTGGAAATAGTCAAATCGCCGTTATTGACAGTCAAGCTGCCATCGGAATCAATATTGACGCCATAATTAGACGCTGTGACGGATATATTTCCTCCGTTGATGGTCAGACTGCTATTACGAACGGCGATACCTTCACCCGATGTAATCGTCAGCTTTCCCTTGTTTTCTCCATGGCTCTGGGTATAGATAGAAAGTGAGGAATTATCTTCCAAAAAAATGCCGTAGTCCCTATCTGTAATGGTCATTTCAGCATTGTCCGCCAGAATCAGGTTGACATCGCCCTGGATTTTTAATAATCGGCTGAAGGACACAGTGCCTGCAACAACATACCATTTCGTTTGATTGTTTTCACCTATCCAGTTTTCAGAGCCTGAAACGCTCACTGCATCCACATTCAGTTGCTGTTCACCTTCAGCATTCACATAAGAAGTCCCTTGCTTGATAGTCACCGAGACTATCTGCGGTGCAACCGCATTCCATGTCGTGCCCTCTTCGACCTTGTAATAAACGGTGTATGTTCCAGCTTCCGTTCCTGTTGGAATTGTCTCGGAATAATTCGAGCCATCGGCGCTGTATATCATCGTGCCATGGGTGGTCGCGCCTGCCGTCACAAGTTCCTGTGCTGAACCTGTGTAAACCAGTGTCCTGGGTGTCGGAGCAGTAACAGTCGGATTCGCCTTACTGATGTCAATACCATTTGCTATCACCGTGCCGCCGTTAGTATGAAGTAAATTCGTTTTATTGATAGCATCAGAATAAGCACCCGTACTGGTGATTGTCACATGACCATTGTTTACAATCATGCTGCCGCCATTATTTATATAGACCCCGTAGTTAGGGCCTGTAACAGAAATCTGTCCTCCGTTGATGGTCAGGCTTTTAACATCAAAACTTCCATCTGTTGTCGAAGCCGTTAGTTTTCCCATGTTATTGCCTATGCTCTGGCTGTAGATGGTCAGCGAAGAGCCGTTATCCATGTAGATGCTGTTATAACCATTAGTAGCTGATGCGTTACTGTTATTAATGACCAATTCTTTGTTGTCCATCAGGATGAGGTGGACAGTACCTAAAATCTTTAATTCCCGGCTAATGGTAACATTGCTGTTAACCACATACCATGTTGTTTCTCCAGCCTCGCCTAATTCTTGCATCCCGCTTGTAACTGCCGTTGGATTGTCAGCGGTCTGTGTGTTCCCCGATGCATCGAGGTAGGTGACATGCGTCAAAGAATTGCTATTCTGATCATCCGTCACAACGATCTCATACACCACCCCATTGATCGTGACTTTCATCCATTCTTCCGAACTGAAAGCCTTATGTGCCGCAACGATCCACGCACCATCCGTATCCTTTTCAGCAGAAAACAGAGTACTGTCGCTCACGGTTACTTTGGTCACATCACCGGAAAGCCCGACTGCCTTCAGGATTTCTGCCAATTCCACCTCACTATTGCCCTGCAGCACATACTGCTTTTCTTCATAGGTAAATTCCACAGTATACAGAGAAAAACCATCCGTCTCGGCGATTACGGTATCCCCTTCGTTCTCTGTATCCAACTTCTCTGCGACCAGTTCACCGTCGTTCTCTTCTGTGATATGGTAAACATTTGCCGTCAGGTTATCATCTTCCGCTTCCTCCATGCAGAAAGATACCTTCACCCTGCTCTCATCTGCCGGCTGGATCTCTTCACCGTCTGCATCCAGTACCTTGATATCATAAGTATAGGAAACGGCAACCGTATGATCCTCATCGCGTTCTTCTTCCACCGCTTCCTTTGCTTTCTTCTCTTGTGTACTTGTCACCTTCTTTACAGACAGCGAGGCATCCTCCGGAAATACCCCTTCTTCCGCACGGACTGTGATCTTTACGCCATCGATCCTTACCGTCTCTTCAAAAGCAGGATAATCCTCTGCTTCCTCCTCACTGCTTTCTTCGTCTTCTTTTTCTGCGATACTATCCTCTTCACTCCCCGTATTCTCTTCGTCCTCAGCC
>JAEEKC010000025.1 GCA_016282215.1 Lachnospiraceae bacterium | reverse complement strand
GATCAGCTGTTCTGCCTTCTCCTCATATATTTCCCTTTTTGACATAGCTTTCTCCATACATACATTGAGTGGACCTCTCGGTCCACTCAACTTAAGTTCCATCTTCACTACAAAGCGTACTATACCACAAAACGGATATCATTGCAAGTACAATTGATCAGATCACAATGCGAGATTTGCTTTCTGCGGATTTCTTTGCTACATATGTTTGCCTGCTTTCTTTACAGGCTCCTCTTTCAAGCCGGTCAATTTGCCATACTGCAGTTTGTTATTGGTCTCTTTAAGAGTGTCGATAAATCCCTTTGCCCCCTGAGACAGATGCACCTCCACATTCCCCCAGTGAAAGGCCTCCGATACATAGACATCCAGTGCCTCGGAGAGATTTTTATCCCGGTCAAAGCTTTTGCGAAGGTTGAAATAGCCCGTGACGGCCGGATCTGCTCCCTCTCTGTCCATTACCTCTATGGCGGCAGCAGCGGTAAGGTTTGTATAAATAACCTCTTTAAGTTTAGCTCTTTCCGTGGGATCAGCTCCTCTGACTGCCGTAAAATCAATTTTTTTCAATTCCGTTAAGGATTCCTTCAGTTGTCTCTGGGCTATTGCCTTTTGGATAGCCTTAAGATCCAGCCCCTCCTTTTCAATGGTCTGCAGACAGAACCGGATATCCTGAGAAGAAAATTTTTCCAGATCTCTGGCACCGCCGTATCTGTCGGCTCCGGCAAAGGTCAGGGGATTTCTGTCCCGTATATAGACTCCTGCCTGATAATTCAGCCGGGAGGCACCGTATAGCCACTGGGTTGCGATCAGCATCTTGCTGCGCTCATCCTTTGCGGCTGATACCGCCCGTCCCATCTGTCCGTCAAATCCGTTGTCTGCCTGAGCGCGGATCTTCATCATATAGTTTGCGGCAAGTCTCACATTTTTGTGCTTGTCACTTTCCTGCTTAAATATCCCAAGTCGTTTTGTGTTGAAACGATCCAGTCCCTTCTGATAGTTTTCAGTGTTTTTGCTTATCTTATACCGGGAGGTTTTTTCCGGCTCATCTGCTTCAAATATCTTTTCTTCTTCGCTTTTCTCCCTGATCTGATCCTTGTCGTTTTCCACATTGATCAGGTTGATCCCGGGTTCATCCGGAATGTACCTGTATTCTTCTTTATTTCCGTTCTCCTGTTTCTTAAGCCCGTTTTGAAAGATGTCGATCTTCCTGCTCATACGGATGCCGTCCTGCATGGATGTAGGGGAAGCAAGCAGCACAGACCTTAAAAGGTTTTTGCAGGTTTCATCCAGAAGCCTTTCCTCAAAGCCCTGCTGATCACTCAGCCCGATCATCCTGTCAAGCAGGTCCTGCATTTGCTTTGTTTCTTTTTTATCCCTTTGCCCCAGATTTTGGATCGCTTTGTCATAATCCTCTTTCTGCTCTTTTCCGGCAAACAGGAATTTCACAAGAGCCTTTTGCTTATCCTCAGGACCGGCATTCTGATCTGCCAGGGCTTCTCTCAGAATTTCCTTCGGATCTCTTGTATCCTCTTTTTCGTCTTCCTTCTCGTCTTTTTTCTCGTCTTCGTCTTCCTTTAAGATTATTATATTTTCTTCTTTTTCTTCCTTCTTTTCGTCCTCTTTTTCTTCCTCTTTATCCTTTTCTTTATTTTCGTCTTTATTTTGTTCTTTATTTTCCTCTTTTTCTTCTATTTCAATGATTTCTTCCTTGATCTCATTCTTCAAAAGGTCCTCATTGATCTGTAATTCCTCGGCAGCTTTCTCATAGGCTGTTTTCATGCGGTCTATATGCCTCATGATCATATGCATTGCCATGGGATTTTTAAGATAAGCCTCCAGATCCTCCGCAAGACTTTCCGATTCCTTATTCACCTTTGTCAGATCGTCCAGTGTGGCATAGCCTGCCAGGTCATTGACAATCTTTTGCGCCTCCGGACTGTTCTGAATCCCTGAAACGATCCGGCCAAACTCCTCCTCGGACTTATTGCGGTACAGATAGGTGAGCATATCGTCCTTTTTGACGGACAGGGGCGTGTTTGTCCTGCCAAATTCCCGCAGTACATCCTGCAGGTCGCTGCCGGTTTTTCTGGTAACGGGATATATGTTTTTAGGATCAGCGTAAACTGTATCCTCCGGTTTTTCGTTTTCCTTTTCGTCCTGCTCAATAATCTGCTCCTCGGGCACATACCGGATATACCGGTTTTGCTCCGGTGCAAGGGGCTTGCCCTCTTTCGCATTGGAAATGTAGGAATCCAGTATTCCCTTGCTGTCAGAAACTCTGAGGGCAGCCGCATCTATCTCTTCACGATTTTCAACCTCCTCACGGACGATGAGGGTTTTGTTGTCATCGCTTACCGCATTAAACTTTTTGATCTGTTCGTGTGGGATCAGGCGGCCGCCGATCAGGGCATTTTTGAGCACTTCCCTTACCTGCCACATATCCTCCGGACTGAAATGCTCCAGAACGTCATCCAGTGCATTTTTGGCATCGCCTTCAAGCTCATCCAGAAAGGCATCGATCAGATTACGCTGGGAAGACTCCAGATTGTTTTCATCGATCTGCGAGACCATCTGATCGATAAATTCCGATCCCGAAGGATTATAATCGACCCTGCCGTTGATCACCTGGCCGCAAAAAAATTCCTCATCAATGGTTGATGCTATACAATGCACCAGAAAAGCCCGCTTTTCTTCTTTGAAGGCCACCGGGTCTTTATCCTTCCCGTCTTTAGCCAGTCCGTTTTCAAACAAGGCATTGGCATCATTACCTGCATTTTGTAATTCGTTTTGAAAATCTTCCTTCGAGAGTGTTTTAAAAAATGGCATCGTTTTTCCTCCTGCCCCGTAGCGGTTTTTCGTTTACGGCATAAAAATACTTCCACTTGGATCATTTACAATAATACACTGCTGCCTGAGGTATGGTTGCAAAAAACAGGGAAAAATAAACTTTGCATCTTATCCGTTCGTCTTTGCCAGCACTTTCACTTCGCCTTCGCCCGTCCCCGCAAGCACCTCTCCGCCAAAAGGAATGCACAGATACTGCAGGCTCTTCATCTCATAGGCCATGCGCCAGCCGATATCTTCCTCTTCTTTATGCTCAGCTGTTGCAAGGATCACAAACGCGGTTGTCCCGAAAGAAACCATCTCCTGATCGAACGCCCTGCTCTTAAGATCCTCATCCGGCTTGCTTACAAAATCCTTCACAATGGTAAAAGCGCTGTACGGGCTGTCATGCCATAAAAGGTCACCGTAGTAGCTTTCAGACAGTTCCAGATCGCCGGCCAGTGCGCGTGCCGCGCCAAGAGAGCCCGGACTCTGTAAAAAGATTTTTTCCTGCGGATCCGAAGACGGCCCTTCCTCAGCCTCTTCATTGCCGGGATCAGCCTCACCGTCATTCTGTCCAAGCACATCTTCCATTTTCTGCACGCTGTCTGCCTGATCCGCTTTCATGCTGACCACTTCCTGCTCAGCAAGAAAATGACCGGTTCCTTCATAATAAGCCAGATTCATATAGGCATTGTCGCCATCACTGATAAACTGCTCCACTTCTGCTTCATTTGCCATGGCCATTTCCGGATCCGGCACCTGTCCGAGTTTTATAGTCTCCTGATCCCTGCCTGCAGGAAGGGCATAGAGCATATTGTGTCCTGACTCATAATCCATTTCCATGCAAACCATGGCATGATCCGTCCAGCCGCAGTACTGCAGAAAATTATCGCCATTCGGCGCGATTTCGCCGATCTTCTCACCGTTTTCATAAATCGCATACGACGTTGTATAGGTGGTCTTGTCCGTCACCTCAACAGTCACGTACTTTCCGTCATTGCTCACGCCCCGGATCTGTCCCTCTGCGATATCCGTCATATCACCTGTCTCCGGATCCAGTTTGCTTGCCATATAAGTCTCCGTATCTTTCGGGATTGTCATATAAAAACCGTCCCGTCCAGCAAAGAGCGCGCTGCCTGCCGCCGCATTAACGCCTGTATCCACCGCTTCCTCTTTTGTCAGATCATAATAGTACAACTGTGCTTTTCCGCCTGCCAAAGGCATCTGATCCAGAAACCCGCCAAACAGAGAAATCTTATCGATCGCGCCTTCTTCATACACCAGGTAGTAAACCCGGTCTCCGACTTTCACAAAATGCCCGCCGTTGTTTTGTACTTCTTCCTCGTCAAAAGCTTTTGCAAACAAATCATCTGCGCTGCCGCTTTCATCTGCCTGTGCTGTATCCGCAGATTGATCAGACGCTTCTGTATCCTGCGCATCTACACTCTGCTCCGCATTTCCTGCGTCATCCGCCTGCTCATCCTGCTCTGCAGTTGCTTCTTCACCTGCCTCCTGCGCAGCCGTCTCTTCCCCTGCGTCTGTAGTTGCCTCATCTGTGCCGGCCTCAACGACACTTGCATTGTCACCGCCACCTTCCGTATTGGCACCGCACCCGCCAAGCATTCCGATCATAAGCGCTGAGCCGCACAATATAGCTAATCCTTTTCTTCCGATTCTATTCATTCTTCTGCCTCCAAATTTATCAGTCATTTATCGGTTCCATATTTTCATACCGGTCTTTACACCTCTAATTTATCAGTCATTTATCGGTCCCATATTTTCATACCGGTCTTTACCATATCAAATTTACCAAAAACCCATATTATGACAAACCGGCAAAAAAAGTCAATGACCCTTTTGCCGATCCCCCTGTCGTT
>JAEEKC010000179.1 GCA_016282215.1 Lachnospiraceae bacterium | reverse complement strand
TTCATCAGTGCGCGTACCAGCGATGATGATGTTTTGATCGCGCTGAATATCGGCGGGGACGATTATATCAAAAAGCCTTATACGCTGAATATTCTTCTGGCTAAGGTCAAAGCAGTGCTGGACAGATATGAAAAAGCAAGGGAAGCGGCAAGGAATGCGGCCGAAAGCGCCGGGACGCAGAACACGCGGCAAGGTAGTGCAGACGGCAGGATCCGAATCCGTGAAGAAGTATATCTGGATACGGCCCTGCATAAGCTGATCGATCACGGCAGGCAGGAAGAACTCCGTGCCATGGAATACAAACTTCTTTTGTACCTGCTCGAAAACGCAGGCAGAGTCATTACCAGAGACGAGATTCTGGACAATGTATGGCAGGATGAAAATACCTGCGACGGAACCATCACCGTACATATCAGGCATATCAGGGAAAAGATCGAGCATGATCCGAAGAATCCCGAGATCATCAAAACGGCCTACGGCGTAGGATATGTGGTAGAAGAGATACAATGAAAAACTATAAAAAAATGATCTTTTCCATAGCGTTTATCATGGGGATCGCTCTGCTTGTTTTTATCCGTATTGCATATCAGGCAGATAGCGCTTCTTTTGGTGTGTCCGGGGAAAACATCGTCATGCTCAATCGCATTGCGGACTTTGCAAGGGAAAACCGGAATGATCTTTCTGCCTTGGACGGGGCCGGGTATGATGCGGATTTCGTGATCCTCAGTACGGAAAACCAGCTGCTTTATGCCCACGTCGAAACGAAGGAAATGGCAGAGGGACTCTCATTGGAGAAAGCCATTCAGAACCGATACCCTTATGTATATGTGTCGGATTCGGGCAAGGTGATCGGAACGGTCATACTACTGGACGATGGAACAAAGGGATACCGGTCTCTGGTAAAGCATCTTGCGGTGGGTATGATCCTTTTTTGCGGTCTGCTCCTTTTGGCAGCAATATGCTATGGAATCTATGTGCAAAAGAACATCATCGAGCCTTTTGATAATCTGAAGGGTTTTGCTTCGAAGGTTGCACAGGGTAATCTTGACGAGCCTTTGCAGATGAACAAAAACAATATGTTCGGTGCCTTTACGGAGAGTTTTGATATCATGCGGGAGGAGCTGGCCGGTTCGAAGGAAAGAGAGCTTGCCCTTCAGAAAAAAGAAAAAGAGCTGGTGGCTTCCCTGAGCCATGATCTGAAAACGCCCGTCACCGGAATTAAGCTTGCGGCGGAGCTGATACAGATGCGGCTGTCCGTCAAAACAGAAACGGATGAATCCGGGGAGAAGGCAATCGCTCAGATCCCGTTCTCCGAAGAAGATATCGGCCTGCTTCAGGCAGACGCGGATGGAATCCGCGGAAAGGCAGAGCAGATCGATACGTTACTAAGTGATCTTTTCACTGCGACGCTGGATGATCTCGGAGAGTTTAAGGTAAACTGCAATGATGAGGAATCGAAGATACTTAGCAGTATCGTAAAGAGCTTTGATGACAGAAACCTCGTCGTCTCGGAGGATATCCCGGATGTCATTTTGCATACGGACCTAAAGCGCATGTCGCAGGTGATCGGAAACATCCTGTCCAATTCCTACAAGTATGCGAATACAAAGATCGATATCAGTTACAGGGTGGTTGAACATTATCTGGAAATGCAGATCGCAGATCACGGACCCGGTGTGCCTGCCGGCGAGCTTGACCTGATCACCAATAAATTCTACCGCGGAAAAGACTGGGAACATACCGACAAGGACGGCCATGGCCTGGGATTATACATTGCAAAAACACTGATGAAGAGGATGGACGGCGACCTGATCGCGGAAAGTGACGGCAGCGGTCTTGCGATCACTTTGATCATTCCCCTTGCCTGATCCATTTAAGAACTTTTTAACATTTTTACAACATCGTTTTAAGGATGTTTTCGACAAAGTCATATATAATGCCTATAACCGGAGAAATAAAACTACGAATTCATTGAGCAGTAAAAAGGCCGGTAGAAAAAAACGAAGCCAAAAGCTACGAGTTTATTGTGCAGTAGAAAGCCCGGTATGAAAATACTGAGCCAAACAACTGCTAATTTATTTAAGAAAGGGCAGGATATATGACTTCTTCAATTCTACGAACAGAAAAACTCTGTAAATCATTTTCCAACGGAGGCGTGCAGCAGCACGTGATCAAAAATCTGGATCTGGAGATCACTGAGGGTGACTTTACGGTTATCATGGGTGCTTCGGGTTCCGGAAAATCCACACTTCTTTATGCCTTATCCGGCATGGACAAGCCGTCCATGGGAAAGGTATTCTTCGGGGATACCGAGATCCAGGATTATTCAAATGATGAACTGGCGGTATTCCGGCGCGGAAACTGCGGTTTTGTCTTCCAGAGCATCTATCTTTTGGAAAACCAGACGATCCTCGATAACGTGCTGACGGGCGCGCTCATCGTGCAGAAGAACTCACCGGAGCTTGTGAAAAAAGCAAAGGATCTTCTCGGCAAGGTGGGCTTATCGGAAGAGATGTGGAATAAATATCCCAACCAGCTTTCCGGCGGGGAAGCACAGCGCGTGGGCATCGTCAGGGCCGTGATCAATGATCCGAAGATCCTGTTTGCGGATGAACCCACAGGGCAGCTTAACTCAGCTTCCGGCAAAGATGTGCTTGATATCTTTACCGGGATCCACGAAAACGGCCAGAGCATCGTGATGGTGACACATGATTTAAAGACTGCGCTGCGGGGCACGAGAGTTTTGTTCCTGCGGGACGGCAGCGTTGCAGGCGAATACCGGATGGAGCCCTTTGGAAATGATGATATGAAGGCAAGAAGAGCGGGCCTTCAGAGCTTTCTCGATGAGATGGGATGGTGATTCGGATGAAGATATTCAGGTTATCCATTTTCAATTTAAAGAAGAACAAAAAAGAAGCGGCAGCCATCGTGTTTCTGACGATGATCACGGTTTTCCTTCTGAGTGTTGCGCTTTCGAATATCCTGGGCCTTAGCAACACCTTTGATGAATGTTTTCAGGCTACCGGATGCTATGAGTATATGGCCCGGTTCAGCGCCGATCACTACAGATCTATGTTTCGGGATATCCTAGAAGAAGACTTTGGCATTACGGAAAATGTAAAGATCAGTGAACTTCAGGGCCTGAGTGTCAATGTGAAGGACATGGATGGAGAGAAGATCGGCTATAACCTCTTTTTCACGTCAAAAGAGGCAGAGCAAAGGATAGAGGATTTTGTCATCGAAGAGAGCCTTTCGGAGGATGAGATCAGGGCTCTGGAGCATCCAATCTGGGTTCCTGTCTCTCTGTATCTGAGAGGAGGATATAAGCCGGGGGATACCATTCATCTGATCATAGGCGGAAGAGATTATCCCTTTACCGTTGCCGGCATCTACCATGCGGGGATCGGAAATGAATCCGGTTATGGATTCAGGCTTGTTCTGACGGAGGAAGATTACAATCTTCTGACCGGCATTTTTGACGAATATGTGACGCTGGCTTTTAACGGCAATGAGGGATTTGATCTTGATGTGTATATGAAGGCCTGCGAAGAGCGATCTTCTACGGATATGAAATCGATCACCGCAAATCAAAGCAAGGCACAAGAGAAGTTGAACGAGATAACCTTTGCTGAAATGTTTATGATGCTGTCGGTATTTGTGTCCGTCATTACCATGTGCGCCTCTATCTATCTGATCCGGCATAAGATCAGTAATGACATTGAAGACCAGATCCAGCAGATCGGCGTATTGGAGGCACTTGGCTATCGGTCTGTTGACATCTCGCTGTCCTATGTCTGTGAATATGTGATCACCTCTTTTGCAGGGGCAGTGCTTGGCATCCTGGCAGCCTGTATGCTCTCGCCGTTTATGGATTCTTTTGTAGGTGGCCTTATGGGACGCATCATTCACAGAAGTCCTGCGTACCTGAAGGTTATTTCGGTAGCGCTTATCGTGGTGCTTTTGACGATCGCCTTTGCATGTTTGAAGACGGGGATCATAAAGCGTTTCCCTCCGGTCGTAGCCTTCCGCCGCGGGATCCGGACCCATCATTTCGGAAAAAATATCCTGCCGCTTACAAAAGCGGGCAGATCGATCAACACAAGACTTGCAATGAAGAGTTTTTTTAAGAATATCAGGACTAATCTGGGAGCCGGTCTTTGTATCGTG
>JAEEKC010000024.1 GCA_016282215.1 Lachnospiraceae bacterium | reverse complement strand
TCTTTGAGGACGGTATCAAACTCAGCAAGTTTTACCGGGAAGATAATTCACTGGTCTATTGGTATATTGATATGATCTCCGCTTCGTTTTCGGATACAAAGCCCGATCTTACGCTGCCGTTTTCCGCCCCGGATGAAGATGAGCCATTCGTCGTGCCAAAGATACTTTTACCTGAGAATCATTCGGATTCGGATACAGATTTCGCTTTGAATTCCGATTCAGATTCCGGCTCTGATCCCGCTTCTGAACCAAAAGAAAAACCGTCTCTCATTGTCACGGATCTTCTGGCAGATATCCTGATCTATCCCGACGGTTTTGTGAAAGTTGTGGATTTGGGTGAGATTTCTGATGCCATCACACAAAATCTTTTGGATAAAAAAACAGCCTGCCTGGCGCTTCGCCTGACTGACCGTACGCTGGAAGAGATCTACAAGGGTGATTTCAAAGAAAAGCAGCGCTATCTGGAAAGCTTCGAAAGCGCTGCCGACTGATGATCCATTATGAACAATGAAATTTTCTATCCTTTTCGCTGATCGTATAATCCTTTTAGTAGAAAATGTGTCCGCCGATCTGCTGGCCTACCAGGCCTGGAATCGGTGTTCTGAAGAACAGACAGCCGCCGACAGGTGAAGCGCCTGCCATGGCATCCTGCGCTGCCTGATAACAGGAGGCATTCGCTCCTCTGGCAAGTACCATAGCGAAACGGCCGCTGGCCACCGGCGCGAACTGGCGGTTCTGCATCAACACCTCCAAAACAGTCGAAGGGAATTTCGGACTTCTGACACGGTTTAAGATAACCGCACCGACAGCCACCTTTCCGGTATAACTCTCGCCGCCGGCCTCACATTCGATCATGGCCGCCATCAGATCTAAATCTCCGTTTTCAAATACTACATCCGAAAGATCACGGCTGCCCATGGCTGCCGCTTCCGTCGAAATGGCCAGCTCTCTTTTATACTGTTCCATCAATGATTCGATGTTTTCTTCCTGCTCTGCAATCTCCTGCTCATAGGCAAGCGCCATCGCCTCTTTTTCTGCGATCTGCTCCGCATATTCATTCATGCTTGCGCTGGCTTCTATGACTTCGGAGTATACCTCCATCGCCTTTTTTTCAGATTCCGAAGCAAGCACCTTGAGGGTTTCCTGCTGCTCGATCAGCTCCTGTTCCTGGACTGCGATCTCTTTTTCGATCTGTCCGTATTGTTCGAGCATTTTTTTATCATACTTATTGATGCTCTCAAAATACTGCGCTTTATTCAGGAAATCAGAAAAACTCTTAGCGGAAAGCAGGATGTCAAGATAGGATTCACTTCCCTGCTCGTACATATACTTGATTCGGCCTTTCATATTCTGCTTGCGGATCACCTGCTGTTCCTTTGCATTCTTGATCGTATCCGCAGCCTTTTCGATCTCCCTTGTCTTCGTGTCTACCAGCGCCTCATATTCGAGCATCTGAACATTCGCCTGCTGCAGCTTGTCATTCACCTGGATCAGATAGGTCTGGATATCCGCTTTTTCCTCCTGCAGATCCTCGATCGCCTCTTCTGTCCGGTCAAGCTTTTTCTCCGTATTCTGCTTTTCCTGCCTGGCGCTTTCAAGCTGTCTGCCGGTCTGCGCATAAGGCGATTCCGTAAAGTATCTGTTAAAAATCTCCGTCGAGGATTCCGCCGGCGTGGTCGGTCCGAGGTTGACCTCCGGAGTAGCCCCGGTATCGCCGGACGAGGCATTGGTCACGTCAATGCTGGTGATCTCATCGGCAAAGATCAGGGGTGCAGAAGACACCAAAAGGACAGCTGCCAAAGCAGCTGCCATGACTTTCCTTATGCAGTTTGTGTTTTTGCATGTTCTTTTCATGTCTTCTTGTGTCGCCGGTCGATCACAGATTCAGTTCGATCTTCCGTCCTGCGCGCTGATACTGATAATAGGTCACGCCTGCAGCATCAAACATCTTTTTTGCTGCAATATTTGATGGCGTTCCGTTGTACTTGTCACTGTCATAAACAACGGTTTTGATCCCGGCCTGGATGATCGCTTTTGCGCATTCATTGCAGGGGAACAGCGATACATACAGCTTGGTCCCCTCGAGGCTGCCGCCCCGATAGTTTAAGATGGCATTCAGTTCGCCATGGGTCACGTAAGGATATTTGGTCTCAAGCTCCTCACCTTCCCTTGCCCAGGGAAAATCCTCGTCCGGACAGCCATTGGGAAATCCGTTATAGCCCATGGAAAGGATCCTGTTATCCTTGCCCACGATGCAGGCCCCCACCTGGGTGTTCGGATCCTTGGAACGAAAACCGGAAAGCTTGGAAACCCCCATAAAGTATTCATCCCAGGAAATATAATCTTCTCTTTTATTCATATCTGCCTCACCGTTACCACAAAACCTCTTATGGGAAGATTACTATCATCCTTACTTCGTACCGAAAATTCTGTCGCCGGCATCGCCGAGTCCGGGCACGATATAGCAATGCTCGTTGAGTTTTTCATCGAGTGCGCCCACATACAGATCCACATCCGGATGGTCTTTTTCCATTCTCTCAATTCCTTCGGGTGCAGCAATGATACACATAAAATGAATGTTCTTGCAGCCACGCTCTTTCAGCATGGTGATGGCTGCGGAAGAAGAACCGCCGGTAGCCAGCATGGGATCTACCACAAAGATCTCTCTTTCCTGGCAATCCTCAGGCAGCTTGCAGTAGTATTCCACGGGCTTGATGGTCACGGGATCACGATACAATCCGATGTGTCCCACCTTTGCTGCCGGGATCATCTGCAAAATGCCGTCCACCATGCCAAGGCCTGCACGCAGGATCGGAACCACTGCAAGTTTCTTGCCCTTCAGCTCCTGTACGGTGGTCTTGCAGATCGGCGTTTCGATCTCTACATCCTCTAAGGGAAGATCTCTGGTTGCCTCATAGCAAAGAAGCATTGCGATCTCACCGATGGTCTGACGGAAATCCTTCGTACCCGTATCTTTTCTTCTGATATAACCGATCTTATGACGGATCAGCGGATGATCCATGATAACGATTTTTCCCATGTTGTGTCCCTCCTAATTAATCAAAAATGATTTCTTACTCCTCTTCCTCTATCAAACGGATCCGGCGCATATGCCGCTCATCCCCTGAAAATTCCGTATCAAGGAATGTATC
>JAEEKC010000023.1 GCA_016282215.1 Lachnospiraceae bacterium | reverse complement strand
GTGGCTGTTTTTTGCGATGGAACATATGAGTGGATTTTGAGCGAAACTGAAAATGGTGGGTATGAATACCAGGCAAAACGTGACACACATGAAGCAGGAGCCATATATATTTCCGCCATCCGTGCCAGCCTGAAATATGATGGCAACGGCAGCAGCAGCGGCAGCGTGCCGGCCTCGGAAACAATCTATGCCGCAGGTACAAAGGTCAAGGTTTTGGGTAATACGGGAAACCTGCAAAAAACGGATCATGTGTTTGTCGGCTGGAATACACAGGCGGATGGCAGCGGCGAAACATACAAAGCGGATGATGAGATCAAGATCACGGGCACAAACCTTGTTTTGTATGCAAAATGGAAAAAAAGCCTGCAGGTTTCAGGGATGGTAACAGGCAGCGGATATACGGGCACGTATGATGGGGAAGAACATTCCATCACCGTTACGGCTCCTGCCGATGCAAAGGTGCAATACAAAACAGGTTCCGATACAGATTTTTCTGATTCCAAACCGGCCTTTCGGGATGCGGGAACCTATACGGTATCCTATCAGGTTAAGGATCCGGATATCATTGCTATGGATCCGGACGATGCTGGCGGAAAGGTTACCGGCTCAGCAACGGTGGAGATCGGCAAACGGGACCTGAATATTAATGTGGGAAACCAGTTGAAGGAATACGGTACGGATCTGGTCATCAACCCCAATCAGTGCCAGGCGAGTGGTCTGCAGTTCGGAGATACCATAACCGGTATCACGGTTACAGGGGTTGAGGATCAAAAGATTGTCGCAGATGTTTCGATTGAAAACAGTGGTGAGTCTGTCAAGGATAATTACAATATCACCCTTTCCGGAACCGTCAGTGAGCAGGCAAGGCCGGTCAGGGTCAGCGGTATCCAGGGCGGAAGCAGAGTATATAACGGCGGAGTAGATGCACCGCTTGATTACAGCGGCGTTGTGATAGACGGTAAAGTGGGTACAGATGAAGTATCTGTCAGTGCTGCCGGCACATTTGCGGATAAAAACGCGGGAACCGGTAAGAGTATCACAATTTCGAACCTTACACTGACCGGTAAAGATGCAGGTAAATATGTCCTTGTATATGGCGAACAGCAGACAAATTGTGTCGGAACCGTTACGCCAAAGCCGGTCACGGTCAGCGGGATCACGGCCTCAGACAAAATCTATGACGGCACAACAGGTGTCGTACTCAATACGGCCGATGCTTTGGTAAGCGGCGTGCTGGAAGGAGATACGCTGACAGTGGCAGCGGCAGGTGCGTTTGAAAGTGCAGCGATCGGAGAGAATAAGACGGTTCGGATCACGGGGATCACATTAAGCGGTGCAAACGGCACGCTGGTAACGAATTATAAGCTAGCCGATACAGAATCCCAGACCACCTGTGAGGCAAGCATCACCAAAATTCCCGTTACAGTCAGCGGGATTACGGCATCGGACAAGACCTATGACGGTTCGACTGAGGCTACGCTGAATTATGATAATGTACATTTTGACGGGATTGAAACCGCTGACATTGGTAAGTTATCGGTAAGCGCAGCGGGGACTTTTGTTACCAAGGATGTGGGAAATAACAAAAACGTATCGATCTCGGATCTTAAGCTTGGCGGTGAGGCAACGAATAAATATGTTCTGGCCAAAAAGGGACAGCAGGTTTTTGCAAAAGCATCGATCACAAAAAAGACAGTGAAAGTCAGCGGTATTCAAGCGGCCGACAAAGTTTATGACGGAACCCTGAATGCTGCCCTGAATCAGGACGAACTGATACTGGAAGGAAAAGTGGACGGCGATGATCTGAGTGTTTCTGCACAGGGCGGTTTTGAAACGAAAACCGCAGGATCGCATAAGAAGGTTGTTATTACGGGCGTCAGATTATCCGGAAATGATGCGGGAAATTATAAGCTCAGTACCGAATTTACCCAGGCAGAGGCCTATGCGAACATTACAAAGTGTCCTGTTACCGTCAGTGGTATTACGGCAAAAAGTAAGGTTTATGACGGATCAAAAAATGCAGAATTGAATCTGACATCTGCCGTTTTATCCGGCAAGGCAGCCTATGACAGTCTGTCGGTTACGGCATCGGGGCAGTTTGATACCGAAAATGCAGGGACGTCGAAACTGGTTACGATCAGTGGCCTGACATTAACCGGGGCCGATCAGGCAAACTATGAACTTGCTCAGACCGGACAACAGACAAGCTGTAATGCAAGCATTACGAAAAAGCCCGTTGTGGTCAGCGGGATCAAGGCGCTAAATAAAGGCTATGACGGAACTACGGACGCAGGATTTGCCTATACGGATGTGGTGATCAGTAACATCGCAGGAACAGCCATAGATGAGGAGCAGTTGTCCGTAACGGCCAAAGGCAGTTTTTCCGATAAAAATATCGGAACAGGAAAAACAGTGACCATAACGCAGCTGACGCTGACGGGAGAGGCAGCGGGTAACTATGTACTTGCCGACAGCGGTCAGCAGACAGAGTGCACAGCCGATATCGAGGGCATTTTTGTTACCGTTAGCGGTATTACAGCCAAAAACAAGAGGTATGACGGAAAGACCGATGTGTCATTGGAACTGAAAGAGGGTGTGACGCTTTCCGGCGTTGCTTCTTCTGACAGGGTATCCGTTCACGCCACAGCGGAGTTTGAGGATGCGAAAGCGGGAACCGGCAAGAAGGTGAGGATCTTAAGCCTTCAGCTGACAGGCAGGGATGCCGCAAACTATCAGCTTGCCGAGGAAGGTCAGCAGACAGAGTGCATGGCAGATATCGATCCGGTATCGGTTGTCATCTCCGGTATCACGGCAAAAGACAAGGTTTATGACGGAACTGATGAGGCACAGCTTGTCTATGATGAAATGGTTATCGATGGCAAACTGGGATCCGATGCAGTGTCGGCCAGTGCAGTGGGTACTTTCTCAGATCCTCTTCCGGGAGAAGGAAAGACTGTGTCTATCAACAGTATTGAACTGACCGGCAGGGATGCCGCAAACTATGTATTGGCCGGGGAAGGTCAGCAGATGGTTGCTTTCGCGGATATTGTGGCTGCCGACAGCAATGTGGATGAAACCATTCTGCATGATGATGGTTCCGTGACTTACAAAGAAACCGAATACAAAGACGGCGTGGTCAGCAAAGTTACCACGAAGGATGTAGATCCCGAGACGGATCGGGCAATCATCACCAGAACAGATTATGACGCCGCAGGCCGCATGACCGGAAGCATGGCAACCGTCATTGATGCCGAAGGAAAGATTACCAGTGTGACGACAAAAGACGCAAACGGCAGGGAAACCGTAGCAACGGGAGAGACACAGGTATCTTACGGTGGTCAGCAGATGAGCGTCATCGCCATCAGAAGCAGTCTTGAGAAAGCCGGCATTAAGAAGGCGGATGCGGGAAGCGTATTACATGACGTGGACATAAATCCTACGGAAATGGCATATATTTTAAAGGATGAAACGAAGACCACCGAGCTGCTTAACAAAGCGTTGAAATTGGCCGGGGAAAACGCCGGATCCGGTGCAGCGGTTGAAGTCAGCGGTCTGCGGGGGAGCCTTTCCACAGACAGGGCAAAGATTTTGAAACTGGTTTTGACACCCGTTGAGATCGTGGAAATGCTTGCCGGAGCCAAAAAGACCCTTGTGACAGTTGAATTGGCCCAAAGTCAGGGACAGGCATCAGAAAACGCTCTGGCCGCGGCCGGTATCGCAGCAAAAGCGGCGGAAGATGAGGAAATCTGGTATTTTAACTGTGATCTGTACAAGACAGTAGCAGGTGGCAGCAGGACGAAGGTTACGGAGTTTTCCGAAAAGATTGCGATCCGGCTTACGATCCCTGAAAATCTGAGAAAGACTTCGCGTACTTTCCGCGTGATTGCTTCCCATACGGATGCGAAGACCGGTGCCGTCACCATATCTGATCTTGGCGGTGTGACCGGCGCGGACGATACGATCAGTTTCGCAGCAGACAGGCTGTGTCTGATGGCGCTTGTTTATACAGATGATGACATCAAGACACAGATTGCCAGAGAAAAAGAACTGGCCGCAGAGAAACTGGAAAAAGAAAAGATGGAAAAGGCATTGAAGGAAATGGATGGCCTGCTGGCCGGAGCCGTTGCCAGGATCGGTGCCAATGCCTCGCTGGATGCCAAAGGGAAAAAGGAGGCTAAAAATGCTGTCGAAGGCGCGGCTGCAGAAGCCATCAGGGAACTTAACACGAAAGGATCAGCATCCTGGGAGACCGTAAAGCAGAACTTTGCAAAGGCTGAAGAAAAGGCAGTCAGTGACGGTGTCGATGCCACCAATCAGCGGATCATAAACAGCATCACCCCGGAGGTGATAAAAGAAAACAGTCTTGCCATAAGCAAGGGACTGAAGGTTGATCAGAAGGGCAAGAAATTAACGGTCAGCTGGGGCAAGGTTGATGATGCTGACGGCTATGAAGTTTATGTCCAGTATATCGGCAAAAAGTTTACGAAGACCGTTGCTACTACAACAAACGCGGATGTGACCAAAGCAACCGTAAAGAAGATCGGCAAAAAGAAACTGAATTTGAAGAAGAACTACAAGGTATATGTATCAGCCTATCGCATGGTTGGCGGCAAGAAGGTGAAACTGGCAAAATCCATCACGGGATTTGTTGCAGGGCGAAAGAGCAGCGCTTATACAAACGCGAAGACCATCAAACTGCAAACCGGTAAACTGACGGTCGCTAAGGGAGCGAAGAAGTCGATCCGGGTGAAGAGTGTCCTTGCCGATCAGAGCAGGAAACTGATCCCCGGGAAGTATGCAAAGGAATTTCGATACGCAAGTACGAATGAGAAGGTCGCGACCGTTGATAAGAAAGGAAATATCAAGGGTGTCGCAAAGGGGAAATGCAGTATTTATGTTTATGCACAAAACGGATACGGGAAGGAGATTATTGTGAATGTAAAGTAAGCAACAGCACAAAATAACCCGCGTTGCAGTGTATCTTTAGAGAGAAACCGTGGCCATGGCCACGGTTTTTTCTACTGTGCCGATACAGCAATATCCCGGGGCATTTTTGGTAGATAAAAGATATAAGATATGATATAGTTGGGTTATATGTTAGTTCGTGATCCCGGATGTGATCAGATGCCAAACTATTTTGATTTTTGCGGGAGTGAAAGGGAAGTCTAAAGTCCGATATAAAAATCGGAGCGAATTATTATGAATCAATAAAAGGAGTGCGATATGAAAAAAAGGATATCCGGAGCGTTACTTGTTTTGCTTTTATCCGCAATTCCATTTTCGGCGGCGGGTTCTGAACCGCAGACTTCGGCCGGCGTGATCATCGAAGAAGCGCAGCAGATCGATGAAGAGCAGGCAGCGGCCATTGAAGAATCGGTGCAGGAGCAGATGACAGAAGCCTTCGGGCCGGATATTGTCAAAATGATGCAGGAAAAAGATCCTGCAGATACACCGGATGGCGCATCCGATACCGGGATAACAGAGGAACAGCTCGATCCCCAGGACGCGGTCATGTCGTTTGCGCGCAGTCGTCTGGATGATGTGTATGTAAAAGGAGCGGGCACCTATGGCCGCAGCAGCCTGACCTCTGCCCAGCAAAGGTTTTATGACCTGCTTGATCAGCAGGTGACATTATTTGTCATTTCAGGAAAAGATGCTGTCCAATCCAAATCCACATATTATGCAAATGAGGGCATATCTTTCCTGGACTGCGGGATTAGTCGTGAGGAAGCGCTTCATGCATATGTGGCATACCATAACGATCACCCCATGTATTACTGGTTCTTAGGCCCGTCTTACACCTATTCGACATTCTTTGTCAGGGTCCGCGAGGAATACATCAGCGCAGCGGTCCGTGACCAGATCGACCGGCAGATCATCAGCGGGGTAAAAAAATTCGCCGATAAGGCGTCCCGTGGAAAAAACGATTTTGAAAAAATCGTGATCGTAGGCAATGAACTGATGGAAACCGTGGACTATGCTTACGAAGAGGACGGTGAAACACCGATCGGTGAAAAATGGGCCCACAGTCCCATCGGTGTTTTTGATGAAACCTATGGCCGCGCAGTCTGCGAAGGTTATGCAGATACCGTTTCACTTGTGCTGAACTACCTGGGGATTCCGAATCTGTATATCATTGGCGATACGAAAGAGGATGAGGAAGATCCGGGCCTGCATGCATGGAATGCGGTATCCTATGATCAGGGCAAAACTTACAGTTATGTGGACTTTACCTGGGATGATATGGGACATGATGAAGTAGGAAATACGAATCCGGCGCTGTTCATGTATTTCGGTATGCCCAAATCGGAATTTGAGAAAGACCATATGGCATATACGCCGAATAAAAGCGGCCTGAATTGGCAGTATCCCCTGCCCTCCGGCCTGACGGATGATATGGCGCATACATATTTTATGTACGGACAGTTCTATCTTGACTCTGCTGCCGGGGACGCAGTTTCCGCCTATGAGC
>JAEEKC010000178.1 GCA_016282215.1 Lachnospiraceae bacterium | reverse complement strand
GAAGGCATCCTGCCCGCACCGGAAAGCTCTCATGCGATCCGTGCTGCCATCGACGAGGCACTCAAATGCAAAGAGACCGGCGAGGAGAAGACGATCCTCTTTGGCCTGACCGGTACCGGATATTTCGATCTGGTAGCTTACGAGAAATTCCATAACGGCGAGATGAGCGATGAGATCCCGACCGATGAGCAGATCGCGGCTTCTATTGCAAGGTTACCGAAGGTCTGACAACTCTATTACAAAAGATAATCAGAACCCCGGGTTTTCCCGGGGTTCTTTACGCGTGCGGGTTTTTGTGATATATTGCAAACGTATTATCATTATTTTGTACATTCCGACACAAATCATCATAAGGAGAAAAACCATGAAGTTACAGCCTATCATCACAAGCCTTCTCGAAACCGATATGTATAAGTTCAGTATGGGACAGGCGATCTACCATCAGTTTTCCGATTACAAGACCACCTGGACCTTCCGCTGCCGCAACACGGATGTGTATTTTACCGCGGATATGGTAGAAGAGATCCGGGAACAGATCAAAGCATACTGCGATCTTCGTTTTAATGAAGAAGAACTGGAATACTTAAACAAGATCAAATGGATCAAAGGTTCCTATATTGATTTCCTGCGTCTCTGGAAACCGCGGTTTGCGGATTTTACCATTACAACGGATGCAGAATGCGGGCTTTCCATCGAGACAGGCGGCACCTGGCTGAACACTTCCATGTATGAGATCCCGACGCTGGCGATCGTCAATGAAGTTTACTTCCGCATGCGGCATGACTATGACAGCCTGATCAAAAGCTTTGAAAAGAAGCTGGACGAAAAGATCGGATGGCTGGCAGACGGAACATACAACATCGGTGTTTTCTCGGAATTCGGCCTTCGCAGAAGGCTCTCTGCGCAGGCGCAGGAAATGGCAGTGAAAAAGTTAGCAACTGCTAACCTTGGGGATTCCGTTTTTGTCGGTACATCCAATGTCTATCTGGCAAAAGAGTGCGATGTCAAACCTGTCGGCACCATGGCCCATGAGTGGATCATGTGCGTCGGCCAGGGAAATCATAAACACAATCCGGCTTATTCAAACTGGTATGCCCTTGACGCATGGGTTAAGGAATACGGCGTGCTGAATGGTACTGCGCTGACGGATGCCATTACCACGGACTGTTTCCTCAGGGATTTCCAGTTAACCTACGGCACGCTGTTTTCCGGTGTGCGTCATGATTCGGGAGATCCGATCGCATGGGGCGAGAAGATGATCGATCATTATCTGGAGCTGGGACTGGATCCGAAGACCAAGACGCTGCTGTTCTCTGACAGTCTGGATTTTGCAAAGGCATCGGAGATTTTTGAGCATTTCAACGGCAGGGCAAAAGTTGCCTTCGGTATCGGTACTTATATCGCTAATGATACCGACGTGGAGCCTCTCAATATCGTAATGAAAACAACGGCCTGCAACGGCATGGATGTCGCCAAGATCTCTGATATTCAGGGCAAAGGTATGTGCAAGAATCCGGCGTATGAGGAATACTTATCCCGCTGCATCCGCTGGAGAATGAATTACGAGAAGTGATGAAAAATAAGGTAGGACCGCTCGATCAAAATACACCCGGAGAGGAAAACAAAGAAAAGCCGGGTCAGCCGTCAGGAGCAGAACCAAAAGCCGCAAAGAAAAAACGTTCCAGCAGAAAGCAGGGAGAGCGGCATATAAAGGCTCTGCTGATCTCGGCGCTTGTCATCGGAGCTGTCACGCTTATCATTCTGGTGGTCAGCATTTATTTGTATGCCGGAATGATCAGGGAGCGTGACAGCCTTTTGTCGTCTGAAGGACAAAAAGCTTATGATGGCTATTATGTACTAGTGACCGAAGATGGGGACAGTGATTTTTGGAAAAATGTGCTGGCAGGTGCCAGGGAAAAAGCCGAGTCGGAGAATATCTATGTGCAGCAGCAGACGAAGGCCATTGATGCAGAGCTGACAAAAGCGCAGCAGCTCGAGCTGGCGATCCATTCAGGAGTGGACGGTATTATTCTCGACGGCGGACAGGAAGCGCAGACGGAGAGTCTGATCAATCAGGCAGCCGCTGCCGGCATTCCCGTGGTGACGGTATTTCGTGACTGCCCGTCCTCGGAACGGATCAGTTTTATCGGTATTTCCAATGCAAATCTGGGCAGGGATTACGGAGAGGAGATCTGTAATCTGACGCAGAAAAAAATTGACGACGAAGAGCAGGATGGCATGAAGGTCCTGGTCCTGCTTGATGCGGAGGATCCCGGCAACAGCCAGACGATACTGCTGACCGCAATCCGGGATTATATCCATTCCCGTGGAATGAGCGATAAAGTCCAGATTGAGACCAGTCAGATCCGCAATTCCTCTTTCTTTTCCGCCGAGGAAGAGATCAGGGAGTTGTTTGCGGCGGGCGGGATCCCTGCGGATATCATTGTCGCACTGAGTGAGCATGATACGGAATGCGTATCACAGACGGTTGTAGATTATAACCGTGTGGGCAGTGTCGAGATCCTCGGTTTTTATGAATCCGATCCCATTCGAAATGCGCTGGAAAAGAATATCATTCACGCAACTGTTACGGCAGATACACTGCAGATGGGACGGGACAGCGTGGAAGCGCTTTCGGAATTCCGGGAAAGCGGTTATGTCAGTGATTACTATGCCACCGAGATCTCCCTCCTGCATGGATCCCAGGCAGGAGAGAGTCAGCAGGCAGATACGGAAAACACAGATACGGATGGAACTTCTGTCGAAACAGGGCAGATGGGCCAGACCGGTGAAAGCCTTTCAGGTCAGAAGGAGGAGCAGCGATGAAGAGTATGAAACGCCGCGAACTGGCCTCCCTTCCGATCCGGATCAAGCTCCTTTTGGTCATGCTGTTTTCCGTGGCACTGATCATGATCGCAAATCTGATCATGTATCTCAATATCAATCAGTTTTCCAGGCATCTGGATGAGATCTACTCAGGTAACGTGCAGTTGTCGGAACTGGAAAGAGCCCATAAGGATCTTCAGGGGGCGGTCACGGTTTATATGAATACCCGGACCACCGATACCCTGCAGGATTATTATGAAAAGGAACAGGTTTTTTCCGATCTGGTAGGAGAGCTTTCGGGAAAGATCACGGATAATGAACTCTCTGTGATGGAAAGTAATATCCGGAATCTGTCAGAGAGTTATCTGCAGCTGACTTCCCGTACCATTGAGGCAAGGCGCGGAAGGAACGTGGAAAAATACAGAGGCTATTATGAAGAGTGCCTTCGTGTGGGCGGATATCTGGCGGAATACATCACGGCGCTGAATAACCGGCGGTTTGCCATCAATACAGAAAGTTACAAATCCTTTTCCATGTCACTTACCTATCTGGAAAAGAGCAGTGCCCTGATCTTTGTGCTGATCGCAGTGTTTGATATCCTTTTTGTCCTGATGATGACCAGGACGGTGACAGATCCTCTGCTGGCACTGTCGGCAGCCGCAGACAGAGTGGCTGACGGGAAGCTCGATGAAGTGGGCACGCTGCCGGTACGGTCTATGGATGAGGTGGGCATCGTGACGGTGGCCTTTAACCAGATGGTATCCTCTATCCCGGGATATCTCGAGCGCCTTCGAAAGAGTATGGAAAGTGAACGGCGTCATAAGGAACGGGAACTTTTGATGGAAGCTCACTTAAAAGATGCAAGGCTGAAATATCTGCAGGCACAGATCAACCCGCATTTTTTGTTCAACACGCTGAACGCCGGAGCCCAGCTTGCCTTTTTGGAGGGCGCGGACAAGACGCAGACTTATGTGCAGAAGGTGGCGGACTTTTTCCGTTATAATATCAGTAAGGAAAACGAAGATGTGACCCTGGGCGATGAGATCGCCATGGTGGATACCTATATGTATATCATCAATGTGCGGTTTTCAGGAGATATTCATTTTGAAAAGCAGATTGAGGATGAGGCGCTTTTGTCGCTGTACGTACCAAGCATGATCCTGCAGCCCATCGTGGAAAACTCTGTTAAATACGGCGTGCGGGAACTGGCGGGAGAGGGAAAGATCGATCTGTCCGTATTCTCCGTTGATGATACGGTATGTATCAGTATCGCCGATAACGGTATCGGCATGACCGAGGAGCAGATCGAAAGAGTGCTCAGCGGTACGCAAAACAGGGATGCAGAGCAGGATACGGAAAGGAAAAAAGCGGAGGGCGGCGTTGTCGCGGATAGCAGCCTTCGCGGATCGGATGTAAGAGAACGGAGCAAGGGAGATAACAGCGGAAACGGCGTCGGTCTGTATAATGTGATGCAAAGGCTCAGCCTTTACTTTAAAGGAAAGAACCGGTTTGAGATCATCAGCATGGGACCGGATCAGGGGACGGAGGTCGTGATCACGATCCCCTGGAAAGAAAAAAGGACGGCAGTTTTGAAATAACGACTTATCAGGAGAAGACAGATGTACAGGATCATGATAGCGGATGATGAGGGGATTGCCATTGACTCCCTGACACTTTTATTAAAAAAGGAATTTGGAGAAGAGATCATGCTCGAATCGGCCAGAAGCGGCCGGCACGTGATCGAACTGGCGGAAACCTTTCGGCCGGATATAGCGATCATGGATATCCATATGCCGGGGATCAACGGCATTGAGGCCATGCGGGAGATCAGAAGGAGCAATGACCGGATCGTTTTCATCGTGGTCTCTGCCTATGATACCTTTGATTATGCGAAGGAAGCCATAGGTCTTGGTGTTTTGGAATATCTGAACAAACCCGTGGCGAGGGATGAACTGCTTTCCGTTGTCAAAAAAGCCATGCGGCAGATCGACCGGGAAAGAGAGAAGCGTTCCCAGGATCTTCTGGTGCGGGAAAAACTCGAAACCGTCGTGCCTGTTCTTGAAAGCGGCCTGATCTATAACCTGCTGCTTCGGGAATGTTATCAGGAGGATATCGATAATTACAGAAATCTGCTGGGGATCGAATCTGCCGGCGCCTATATGCTGGTGCTGGTATTCGGCCAGGAGCAGGAAGGCAGCCATATGACCAATGCAGCCGGGATCTCGGTGCGCCTGCAGGAGCAGACCACGCTGATCCGGGAAACGGTCAGGGAATTCTTCCCCGGGATCGTGGGTTCTGTCATGGCAAATAAAGTGCCTGTGCTGGTGCCTTGCGAAGAGGAAGAGCCGGATTATAATGCCAGGCTTGCCATGCAGGAAAAAGCCCAGCGCCTTGTCGAGAAGCTGGGAACCGGCACCGGTATTAAAGTCCGGGTTGGGCTTGGCGGCGTGCACAGCTTAAAGGAAGCGGTCATTTCCTATAATGAAGCGCTCGATTCCCTGACGCTGGTATCCGATTCCGTTGTTATGACAGCCGATCTACCCGTCGGCGTGGACTATGAGGAAAACTATCCCGTGGAAACGGAGCATAAGCGCTTTGACTGCGTGGAAAAAGGAGATGCCACGGGTGCGCTGCACTGCGCGGGACAGTATTTTGACTGGATGACCGACAGTTACGGTGATTATCTGATGGATATCAAACTGAAGGTGCTCGAATTTGTGCTCTGGTCAGAACACCTGGCTTATTACCGCAGCGGCAGCGTCTATGAATTCCGTTCCCGTGAAAACTACCTGCCGTCCCTTTTGGAATTAGAGGGCATCGGAAATATCAGGCAGTGGTTTTTTGCCAAGATCACAGGCGCCTGTGAATGGGTGGCGAGCCGGTCACAGCGCCAGGCGGATTCCGTTGTGGACCGCGCAAAGGTTTATATCGAAGAACACTTCGGGCAGGATATCTCCTTAGATGAGGTGTCCAGAAACGTTGATATCAGTCCTTTCTATTTCAGTAAGCTTTTTAAAGAAGGAACAGGCTGCACTTTTATCGAATACCTGACAAACCTTCGGATCAGCAAGGCCCGGGATCTGATCGAGCATTCGGATCTGCCAATGAAGGAGATCGGACAGAGCGTGGGATATGCGGATGCGAATTACTTCTCCAGGATCTTTAAGAAAAATGTGGGCGTGACACCGACGGATTATAAGGGGCAGGTTGGATGAAACAAGGCCATTGGTACAGGAGACGGGAAATGACGAGGTTTATGCAGGGAATG
>JAEEKC010000177.1 GCA_016282215.1 Lachnospiraceae bacterium | reverse complement strand
TTACTGAATTATGTAAACCATATAAAGAAGTAACGCAAAATGCTTCGAATATGGATATGACTACGGATCTGTCCCGGTTTCCCTATGTTCTTGAAGATGCAGATCATGTAGAAGAGTCCTATCTGGATATGATTGATGCACGTCTTTGTGGATATCCCCTGGAGATATTGCGAACTAACCGGACCATCGTCCGGGAAATCTGCGAGGCGGATGTGGACGGGCTCTATGAGATTTACCGGGATCCGGAGATCACCCGCTATATGGAAAACCTCTATGAAGATAAAAATGAGGAATTGTCCTATACCCGTGATTACATCAAATGGCATTACGGACTTTACGGTTTCGGCATGTGGATCATTACAGATCATGAAGGCCGGCTGATCGGCAGGGCCGGTTTTGAGCAAAAAGAGGATGCGGACTATCCGGAACTCGGATTTATGATCCGAAAGCAGGAGCAGGGAAAAGGGCTGGCGCATGAGGTGTGCTCGGCAATCCTTACGTATGCTCACGACAGATTCGAATGGAAGGGCGTAAGGAGCAGATGCCATCCGGAAAATGAGGCAAGTATCAGACTCTTGAATAAATTGGGATTTCAAAGGGAAGATGAGCCGGCGGATGAAGAGGGGTATGATTCCTATCTGATGGAATTTTGTCCTTGTATATAAATTAGTTCTTGTATCTTTTCCCGATTTCAGATAAAATAACTGTGTATGCGATTTATGTGTATATCAAAATCTGATCATAAAGCAGGGAATTATGAACGCTGAAACACTATTAGCCTTGTTCGGGGGGCTGGGACTTTTCCTCCTGGGCATGAAAATGATGAGCGAGAGCATCGAGAAAGCAGCGGGTGCCAAGCTCAGGGAGATTCTGGAGTTCTTCACCAAGAACACCTTTACGGGTATGCTGGTCGGATTGCTTTTCACGGCGATCATCCAGTCGTCATCAGCCTGTACGGTCATGGTGGTCTCTTTTGTTAACTCCGGACTGATGACACTGTATCAGGCAGCGGGCGTGATCTTCGGTTCCAATATCGGTACCACGGTAACGGCCCAGCTCGTATCTTTTGATCTGTCCAAGTACGCACCTGTATTTTTGCTCAGCGGCGTGCTTGTGGTCATGTTTTCCAAAAAACAAACAACATTCGTAAAGCTTGCGTCCATTCTGATGGGCTTTGGCGTGCTGTTTACCGGGCTTGATGCCATGTCAAGTTCCATGTCGGGTTTAAAGACGGATCCGAGAGTGATCGATCTGTTTTCTTCCCTGACCAGCCCGCTTTTGGCCATCATTGTCGGAACGCTCTTAACGGCAATTATTCAGTCTTCGTCAGTGACTGTCAGCATCCTGCTTTTGATGTGTAAAGAAGGGCTGCTGGGACTGCCGATCGCCATGTTCATTCTGCTTGGCTGTAATATCGGTGCCTGTACATCGGCGCTGCTGGCTTCCGCTACCGGTACCAAGGATGCAAAGCGGGCAGCCATGATCCATTTTCTGTTTAATGTCATCGGAACGGTGATCATCTATATTCTGCTGAAGGTGGCCATGGATCCTATCCTAGCGGGATTTTCGACAATCTCTTCCAATGATCCCGGACGTGTCGTAGCAAATGCCCATACCATCTTTAAGATCGCGCAGACCATTATGATCTTCCCGTTTGCCAAATATCTTGTAAAACTGACTTATGTGGTCGTACCCGGCGAAGAGGAGAAGATCGGTTACCGCGAGAGCTATCAGCTCAAATTCATCGGTGCGAAGGCCTTCTTTAACCCGGCGACCGCCGTTGTCAATGCCATCAACGAGCTGGAACGTATGGCCTCCCTTGCAAGCGAGAATTTAAACCGCGCCATGAACTGCCTGATCACTTTGGACGAAGAGGATATGCAGGAAGTGTATGCGGTAGAAGATAACATCAATTACCTGAACACAGAGATCACCCATTATCTGGTCAAGATCAACCAGATGACGCTGCCTATCGAGGACCAGAAGAGTCTGGGTTCTTTGTTCCATGCGGCAAATGATATCGAGAGGATCGGTGATTATGCGAGGGGCATTGCGGATTCGGCCGTGAAGCGTAAAGAGGGCAATATCACCTTTACCAAGCCCGCCCAAAGAGAGCTTGGCGATATGCTGAACATGGTAAACACGCTTTTGCTGTTTGCCATCGAAATGTTCTACACCAACAGTGAGGAGCATCTGCAGGATATCATCAATCTTGAGGAAGGCGTGGATGAAAAAGAAATAGAACTGCAGAAAAATCATGTGCAAAGACTTGCCGATGGGCTCTGTACACCGGAAGCCGGTATGCTGTTTGCGGATGTGACGGGCGGCCTTGAGCGGATCGCAGATCATGCGACCAACCTTGCCTTTTCCGTACTGTCTGAGGAAACCCTGGCAGTTGCCAAAGCCGGCAGCAAAGACAGGAGCAGTCATTCCGCATAGGATTTGATTGCGCCAGCACAAGATTTAGCGCGGTGAAGTGTTGAATTGCGAGCGGATGTCCTGTTGAATCATGAGGGGGGAAAAGCCAATGATGGATTCAGCAGAAAATGAATCAACAAATAATAAATCAGCAAATAATGAATTAGCGAATAATGAATTAGCACATAACGAATTTAAAGAAAGGAAACAAAAGAAATGCCTGTAACAGATTACCTGAGAAGGAATGCGAAAGAGTATGCTGATGAGATCGCGCTGGTGGAACTCAACCCGGAAATGGAAGATACCAGAAGAGTCAGCTGGAAAGAGTATGAACTGATCGAGCCGACCGGCCAGCCTTACCGCAGAGAGATCACATGGAAGGTGTTTGATGAAAAAGCCAACCGCTTTGCCAATATGCTGATCTCCCGCGGAATCAAAAAAGGCGATAAGGTTGCCATCATCATGTATAACTGTCTGGAATGGCTGCCCATTTACTTTGGCGTACTGAAAAGCGGCGCCATTGCAGTACCGTTCAACTTCCGTTATGATGCGGAAGAGATCCTGTACTGCGCAGAGCTGGCTGAAGTAGACATGATCGTATTCGGCCCTGAGTTCATCGGCCGTATCGAGCAGAATGCAGAGCGTCTTTCAAAGGGAAGACTGCTGATCTATGTGGGTGATACCTGCCCGCGTTTTGCGGAAAGCTACTTAGAGCTCGTGGCAGATTGTTCTTCAGAAGATCCGATGATCCCGCTGACCGACGACGATTTCGGCGCGATCTATTTTTCATCTTGAACAACAGGTTTCCCGAAGGCAATTTTGCATAAACATCTGTCCCTGACACAGGCGGCACAGATGGAGCAAAAGCACCATGAGACGGGCAGGGATGACGTGTTCCTTTGCATTC
>JAEEKC010000022.1 GCA_016282215.1 Lachnospiraceae bacterium | reverse complement strand
GAAAACCTGGCGGATAATCTTGCGGATGATGAAGTAGTGGTTCCCGATGTGCAGTACAAGACGGAGGCAGAGGCGATAAAAGCTTTGGAATCCAGCGGATTTGAGGTTGAGATCAGTTATGAAACCAACAATACCGTGGAAGTGGGCAAGGTCATTCGTCAGGATATAGAAGAAGGCCAGGTTGTGAAAAAAGGGTCTGCAATCTCTATTGTGGTTAGCGGACAGAAATCAGAGGCATCCGCAAAGTCTGATGGTACCAAGGACGGTGATATTGTACAGCAACAGACACAGAGCGAACAACAGACTATTGCACAGAATACCAATAACGGGCAGCAGACTCAAAAGTGGACGGAGTCCGCTGCAAGTAAAGCGCTGAAAAACGTTAAGGAAGAGTCTTTGAACGAAAAGAAGGAAAAGGAAAAAGAAAAGAGAGAAGAGAAAAAGAAGAAGGCAGAAGAGGAAAAGAAGAAAAAAGAAGAAGCGGCAAAGAAGAAACAAGCATCACAGCAGGCCGCAGCAACAACAGAAGAAGTTGAGCAGCAGACAGGCATATCAGGCGCAGTAGATCAGAGCCCTAATGCCGATATTCAGGTACAGCCTAATGCACCGGAGGTACAACCCGGTGGCGATTGGCAGGGCGGTTTCGAGTTTTATATGGAATGAGAATACGATATCATATGCTATCCGACAAGGGAGGCAGAAACCATAATGAGGATAAGGTAGGGGCACTCGTATTACAGGATCGGGCATGCTTTGTATTGGCAGATGGTTTAGGTGGCCATGGAAAGGGTGAAGTGGCTTCGGATTTGGCTGTCGGTACTGTACTGCGTCATTTCAAAAATGATTATAAGCAAGAATCTTTTTTAGAGGAATCGCTTCGAAAAGCGCAGAATCGGTTGTTGGAAGAACAGTACAGGCAGTCATTGCCGAATGATATCAAGACTACAATAGTCAATTTGCAGATTGAAAGCAATAAAATACGGTGGGGATATTCAGGGGATTCCAGGCTGTATTTGTTCGAAGGTGACCGAATTGTTCAAAGAACCCTGGACCACAGTGTTCCGCAAATGCTTGTTTTGGCAAAGCAGCTCAGAGAATCAAAGATTCGTTTTCATGAAGACAGAAACCGTTTGATTCGTGTCATGGGAGTGAAAATGGACAAGCCTGTTTATGAAACAGGAGAATGGTTACCGTGCTATCCGAATATGAGATTTCTGCTTTGCAGTGACGGATTTTGGGAATATGTTTTGGAAAAAGAAATGCAGCGGCTTTTAAAGAAATCCAAAAGCCCGCAGGAATGGCTTATTTCCATGCAGCAGCTTGTATTAAAGAGAGGCAAGGGGAAAGAGCAGGATAATTATTCGGCAATTGCCGTTTGGATGGAAGCGTAAAGGGAACAATCATGGATGATGACAATACACAAATGCTTTTCGGTGGCGGAGATGAGAACACAGAAGGTCATACGGAGTATTTGTTTGATCAGCAACCCGCAGAAGATCGTACGGAGTTTTTGTCAGGACAACAACCTGAGGAAGATCGCACTTTATATCTGAATCAGCAGCAGTCTCAGGATGACCGCACACTGTATCTGACTGAGCAGGAAAAAACAGGAGACGGGACACAGTATCTGTTTCAGTCACAACAGCAGAATGTAAAGAAAGATATCCAAAGAGATGTATATCATCTGAAGGAGGGAACGTTTTTACAGGGCAGATATGAGGTGAAAAGCGTTGTAGGTTTCGGTGGATTCGGTGTCATGTACAGCGCCATTGACCATACACTGAATATTCAAGTGGCGGTTAAGGAGTTTTATCCCACAAGCCTGGTAAATCGAATGCCTGACGGGAAAACCGTTTCCGTCTTTTCAGCCAAGAGAGAGGAAGATTTTCGAAAAGGGCTGGTGAGATTCTTAGACGAAGCAAGGAATATGGCCAGATTTTCCGATGTTTCCAATATTGTCAGTGTCTACAACTTTTTTGAGGAAAACGGAACCGCCTATATCGTCATGGAATTTTTGGAAGGTGTTTCGTTAAAGGAATATACGAAGGCAAACGGCGGAAAGATTCCATGGGAAAAAGGCGTTGAGTATATTCTCGAAGTCATTCAGGCACTCAAAGTATTACATAAGCAGAAGATCATTCACAGGGATATCAGTCCGGACAACATTTTTATCTGCAATAATGGAATTGTCAAACTGTTGGATTTCGGCGCGGCAAGATTTTCGTCAAATCCGGAAGAAGAAAAAACCCTGTCCGTGGTATTGAAACCCGGCTTTGCACCGCCGGAGCAGTATCGTACAAAAAGCAGGCAGGGTCCTTATACGGACATCTATGCGCTTGGCGCGACATTATACCGGATCATAACCGGTGTGATACCGGAACAATCGGTGAACAGGACGACGAAGGATGATGTCAGGGAACCGAGAGCGGTAGAACGGTCCATACCCGAATACTTAAGCAAGATCATCATGAAGTGCATGGCCTTGCAGCCGCAGATCCGTTTTCAGAGCGTAGCTGAACTGGAAACCAGTCTGATGCGCAGAAGAAAGGTCAGGTCGGTCAAGGGCGAGATATTAAGACGCCGGATAATCAGGGGCGTTCTGATCACCGGCATTCTGGCTGTTGTCGGAGTCGCAGGAACGAAAGAGTATCAGATGATCAGGCGGTCGCAGAATAAAGCGACACTCGTTCCATGTAGTATTTCGGTATGGTATCCGGTAAGTGAGGGCGATACAAAATCTGATACACAAACGCGGGTCGAAAGCGGGATGGATGATTTTTTCCAGACATACCCTTCGGTAACGGTCAATATAGAGTATGTATCGGAAAAAGAATACGCCACAAAGATCGCGAAGGCAGCAGCTGCCGGAAATCTTCCGGATGCCTTTGAGTCATCGCTTTTGGACAAATATGATAATGTTAATTTCTCTGATCTGACAGATGTCTATAAGATGCTGGATATGGATAATTATCAATTCGGTGATTTCCAAAAGCTGTATAACAGCTGTCAGATACCGACAGGATATGACGTGACAGTCTTATACGAGAATATGACGGTATCCACGAAAAGCGGATCCAACAGCAAAACAGATTTTTTAAACGGAAAATCTTCGTGTTATGTAGGAACGATCGCGGATTATCCTGATGTGCAGGAGCATTTGGCCGGCATTTACAGTATCAGTGCATTGGATAATGCAAAAATGGGGTATAGCAATGTCTGGGCTGTAACGGCAGGAGATGATGAAGACAGGTCGAATGCAGCAAAACGGTTTGTTTATTATATGATGAGTCAGCAGGCCCAGGACAGTGCATATTTAGAGGGCGGAAACGGCCTGCCGTTGCTGAAGGATACGTTTAACAGCTATGTTGATCTGAATCCGGACCTTAGTTTCCTGTCCGGTATGAGTGTAAAACCGGATGCGACTTCCGCTTATGGGATTCTGAAATCAGATTTAGACACGATTTATAAAACAATAAAATAATAAAATGTAATCTTGGGGGAGAAACAAAGTGAAAAATACTTTACGTTTTGTGTTTTTGGTGAGTTTGATCAGTTGTCTGCTTTTTACAACGGTCCTGGCAAATGGAGAGCCGAAGATTGTTGAATCGAAAAGCATAGATGAAAGCCTGATCTTTTATGTGAAAGGGATAACTTCGCAGATCAACAGTGCTTCGGCGCTGATCGGCACGTCTCAATGTGACGATGTCACAGTTTCTTACATGAATGATGGTTCATTTCATATGAATACATTATTCCTGATCGATAATTCCATATCCATTCCCGAAGCAAGCAGGGAATCCATAAAAAATATCATGATAGAAACAGTCGCCGGACGCAGCGATCATGAAAAATTCGCGGTCGCGCTTTTCAGTGAAAATGTGAGTGTCATCCAGGGACTGACGGAAGATTATTCGACGCTTAAGGGAACAATCGAAGGAATTCAATATGCAGACCAGGAAACCTATCTGACAGATGTGCTTTATGATCTGCTTTCCCAGGATGCTTTTCAGGAAGAGGATGCATACCATTTTGACAGAATTGTTGTGTTCTCTGACGGAGTTGATAATAAATCCATCGGATACACGGAAAATGAACTCGAAGAGATCGTATCGGAAAAAAAGATACCGATCTACACCGTGGGAAGTTATAACAAAAAAAAGAGCAACCAGGATCAGCTGAAGAAGATGTTTGCGATCGCAAGGACATCCCGGGGAGAAAGCTTTTTGCTCGATGAGCTGAACGATCCTCTCGAGGTGGCAGAAAGCCTGAAAGCTGACAGAGATATGGCACAGGTTATCGTAAAACCGGACAGTACCCTATTGGATGGAAGCAAAAAGACGGTTTCGCTTACCCTTGACAGCCTGAATCTGAAAGAAAACAACGTCCTCATGGCACAGGTGGCCGGAACAAAGACGGAAGAGGAAGAAACCGTCGAAAGCAGCGAGGAAACAACGGAAACACAGGATACAGAGAGTACGGAAAACAAACAGTCGATGCCGACACCGGTTGATACAAGTGGGAAGGAAAGTGGAAATATGTCTATGTTGGTTTTGATCATAGCAGGCGTCGTTCTTTTGGCAGGAATCATCATTACTGTCGTGGCACTGAAAAAGAAAAAGGGAAGCAATAAGAGTCAGCCCGTTAACTCTTATAACAGTAATCCTTATGCATCGGGCATGAGAGATGGGGAAAAGACGGCTCAGTTATTTGACGATGGTGAGACAGTTCAGTTATTTGGCGGCGGCGCTGATGATTCGGACGAAAAAACGCTTTATCTGTATAATGATGCACAGACGCCGACACTGGTACTAACCGATTTGTCAGATCCATCCAGGCAATTTAAGTCTCCGCTCAGGAACAAGATCGTAATCGGAAGGAAGCAGGAAAAGAGTGATATCTGCATCAACTATGATAAGGCTGTATCATCTCAGCATTGTGAGATCCTTCTGCAAAGCGATCGTATGTATATCAGAGATTTAGATTCCAGCAACGGAACTTTTGTGAACGGGTCACGGATCTATGATGAAACGGAAATCAGGTCCGGTGATATGCTCAAACTCGGACGCGTGGAACTTAGGGTGGAAATGAACTGAGAATGATTCAAGTTTCTTATTACGGGATAACGGATAAAGGTTTAAAACGAGAGATCAATCAGGATTCGGTTTTGATGCATGAAGATCCGGCTCATGGTTTTTATCTGTTTGCCGTTGCCGACGGCATGGGTGGACACGCTGACGGAGAAGTGGCAAGCCGGATGATAACGGATGGTCTGAAAAAGCGTGCTGAGACTCTGTTTTATCAGGATGATGAGAATGCGGAAGAGGATCCCGTAACACTGGAATTGCCGGCTATGGATGGTGACAATACTGCACCGGATGACGACACATCTACATTGGATCTTTCCGGCAGTAAAAAAGAAAGAAACCTGAGTTTTCAGGATATAGGGGTATTGCTGAAGAAAGAACTGATCCGGATTAACGGCATGATCTATTCGCAGCTCAATCAAAAACAGATATGCGGTTCGACAGCGGTAGTGATGTATCTGTATGATAACGCTTTCGGGGTATTAAATGCCGGCGACAGCAGGATCTACAGGCTGGAAGGATTCAAAGCAAAATCAGTAATGGTGGACGATGTTTGGGAGAACCGCAACGCCGAAGCGCTGACGATGGATAAAAAAGCCATACAGAATCATCCGTATAAAGGCCGGCTTGTGAATGCGGTGGGAACAACGAAAGAAGTAAAGGTGTATTTCCATGCGGAAGAGCTTAGAAACAGGGAAGCGTTTTTGCTTTGCTCCGACGGACTGTACAAATACTGCCCGATGCACCTGATCGATTCGGTTATGCGGAAAAGCCGCAGCAAGGCCTTGGAACAATTATTGCAGCAGATGCTTAACCGGGTATATGAAGCAGGAGCGAAAGACAATGTGACCATGGTATTGGTTCATTGCAGCAGATAGAAAAACTAACAAAAGTGATTGGAAGTAAAGTATGTTTTTATTGATTCTTGTGATCGGAGATCAAACATTATACAAAACTGAGTTAAATCAGGGCGATACGATAACCGCCGGAAGCGGACCGAAGGATAAGTGGGCCATTAAGGAGCTTCAGCCTTCGCAGCTGCGTTTCAGTGTCAGATCTGACGGAAGATTAGTTGTCGGAGGAAAAAAGATAGACGATCTGATGACAGAGCCGATACCTTCAGATGGAATCGGCAGAATCATCAGTTATAATCTGCGGCTGGGGATCAGTTTCAGTGAACGCGCAGAGGATACCGATAAAACATTTCAGCTGCCCTATAGCGGACTTGTTTCCATCGGAAGATCTGACAAGAATACGATCGTCATTAAAAACCATCTGATCTCCGGCAGACAACTGTTGATCCGTTGTGAAAATGGTGTTGCGCATTTGGAGGACGGCTATCAGGGAAAGCCGAGTACAAACGGAACCTATTTGAACGGGAAACGTATTACGAAAACTCTGCTGCAGTCCGGCGATGTGATCGATATACTGAATGTTCGCATCACACGGAAAAATAATAACCTTCTGTTTGAAAATACAGGAAGAGTGCTGACGATCCATGAGATGGCAGAAACCTACGATACGAATCAGAAGGTGATCAGTCATAATGCTCATTTCAGACGGTCTCCAAGAATTCGTGAACAGCTGCCGAAGAACCCGATTGTTTTGTCCAAACCGCCGACAAAAGCAAGAAAATTTGAAAAGAGGGGTGGCTTGTTTGGTCAGTTGATCGGCAGCGGTGCCATGGTAGCTTCCAGTTTGGTCTACGGTGCCGCCTCTCCTGCACTGCTCGCAGCAAGGGGTGCCAGCCTTGTTCCTACATTTGTAAATATGGCAAGTGCCAGAAAAGCCAATAAGGCCGGTTTCAAAAACTATGAAGAATATGAAAGATACCGGCAGGAAAAATACGGGGCTTATATCGAGGCACAAAAAGCAGCGATTGAGGCGGTTGCTGAAAAACAGCGGCAGATCATCAATAGTGAGTTTTTGGCTGCATCTTCCAATATCGGAACCGTCTTTGATATGAAAAGGACGTTATGGGACAGACGGCCCATAGATAATGATTTCCTGGATGTCCGTATTGGCATGGGCTATGATGATCTCTGTGTGGAAGTCAAGGCACCTCTGGATTTCAATGCATTTCAGATGGAAGATGATGAGCAGGAGGAACTGGTAAAATCCATTATCGAGGAGACAAGGATTGTTGATAATGTTCCTGCAAGGCTGCATCTGTTCCAATATTCGGTATTCGGTCTGATCGGCAGCCGCAACAAGGTCGTTGGTCTTTTGCGGAATATACTGATCAATCTTACTACGCAGCATTTTTATGAAGATGTCCGCATAGTCGGTATTTTTGATGAGGAAGAAAGACCGTTATGGGAGCAGCTCAGATGGCTGCCGCATGTATGGACAGCGGATTATCAGAAACGATATATTGCTTTTGATCAGGATGAAGCGGAAACGATCAGTGATCTGTTCAGGGACTTTTTCAAGACAAGGGCAACAGAAAAGGGCGGGAAGCCAAGCGGAGATGCGCATTATATCTTCATTCTCGGATCCCACAGAATGTGTGAACGCCTCAGTGTGATGGAAACACTGATGAATGGTAGAAAAGCATTGGGCGTAACTACAATATTGGCATACAACCTGCCAAATTACAGGTCGGATCAGCAGATCAGTTTTCTGCCTCCGGAATGCCAGTTCATTGTAGATACGGATGGTGAATATGGCGCCATAGCCTATGATGTCGGCAAAATCAACGAAAGATTCATCTTTACTCCTGATCCTGTTGTCACCCCGGAGACATTTGATACTTTCTGCAGATCTATGTCTGCCATCGAAGTGGACAGCGCTTCGGCTGTGGCACCGCTTCCAAATGGGATTACGTTCCTGCAAGGCATGAACGTGCAGGAGCCCGAGCAGCTGGATGTATGGTCAAAATGGCAGAATCATTCAGGGGAAAAATCGCTGGCTGCGCCCATGGCAAGAATGCTGGGAGAAAAAGATTTCGAACTGGATGTTGTAAAACATGGTCCTCACGGATTGATCGCCGGTACTACAGGTTCAGGAAAGAGTGAGTTGATCACGGCGTGGCTGCTTTCAGTTGCGGTGCATTATCCACCAAGCGATGTGTCATTTGTGATCATCGACTATAAAGGCGGTGGCCTGGCTGATACGCTGGAAGGACTTCCCCATATGGTGGGCAAGATCACCAACATCGGAAGTAACATTAATCGATCCATGGAATCCCTGGATGCGGAATCGAAACGGAGACAGGCAATCTTTCATGAGGTCGGTGTCAATAATATCAAAGATTATATCAAAGGTTATCACGAAGGCAAATACGATGAGCCGCTTCCGAGGCTGCTGATCGTAACGGATGAGTTTGCGGAATTGAAAGCGCAGGAGCCGGACTTTTTGCAATCTCTGATCAGTGTGGCTCGTATCGGACGTTCCCTGGGCGTTCATTTGGTACTGGCCTGTCAGAATCCCAGTGGTATTGTTGATGATCAGATCCGTTCTAATTCGCAGTTCCAGATCTGTCTGAAGGTACAAAGTCCGGCAGCCAGCAAGGAAGTAATCTCGCATCCGGATGCTGCTTACATTTCTCTTTCCGGTCGTGCTTATGTCCGGGTGGGAACAGATGAGATCTATGAACAGGTACAGTCCTATTGGTGTGGCGCGCCATATCAGAAAAACGGACATTCGACACCTGATGCGGGAAATACTGTCAGATTGGTAAAATTGAACGGAGACAGGGTCAAGACGATCTCGGAGGAAAAAACCAGATTCCAATCAGAAGAGACGGAACTTACGGTCATTTCGGATTATCTGTCAAGAACGGCGAAAGAGCATGGTGTTCCGAAGATGATGTGCCCGTGGCTGCCTGAATTACCGGAAAACCTTTATCTGGAAGATTTGGAAGAAAAAGACTATTTCAATGGCGAGGCCTGGCCGGATGGCTCAAATTGGCTCAGTGTACCTGTTGGGAGATATGACCTTCCGGTTCGCCAGGAACAAGGTGAGTTGTCCATCGATCTTGGGGAAACAGGGCATATGGCTATTTATGGTGTTGCCGGCAGCGGCAAGACAACTCTTATGAAGACCATCCTTTTGAACCTTGCCCGTTTCTATACGCCGAAAGATGTGATCATGTATTTGATCGATATGGGATCATATAGTTTAAATACTTTCGAGGGTATACCGCATGTCGGCGGTGTGGCGTTAAGCACGCAGGAAGAAAAGTTTAAAAAACTGGCAACCATGCTGCAGAATATGTTCGAAGAACGAAAAATGGAGTTTTCAAGGCATGGCATCAGTTCGCTGAAATCTTATCGAAAAACAGTATCGGCCGATATGCCCGCAGTTGTTCTGGCTGTGGATAATATTGTCCCGATTTTTGAGTCATATCCGGAATACGAGGGATTGCTGACCAAGATAGCCATGGAGGGTGCCAGCTTTGGTATCTATCTGATCTATACAGCAAATACGCCGACAGGTATTCGTTTCAAAATTACGCAGAATATCCGTTGCGTGGTTGCTTTCGAGATGATCGATAAGAATGATTATGTACAGCTTGTAGGAAGGGTGGAAAATCCTCGCGCGGTTGCCGGGTACAAGGGCAGGGCTATTATTAATCGTGAGGGCGTTCCGGTTGTATTCCAGTCATTACTCTATGAAAAGGGTGATGATGAAAGTGAACGCGTTAATGCGCTTAGGGAAGAACGCGCACGGATGAATCAGGCCTGGACAGGAAAGAAACCCGAACGGATCCCTGTTATGCCGGATCGGGTTACGATAGATGAAATGCTGATAGAGTATACTGAGGACAGAAAGCTTCCATTAGGATACAGTGTGTCAGAGATCAAACCTATCGTTTGGGATCTGGACAAAACAGGCTGCGGCGTTGTTACCGGAATGATGGGTACCGGAAAATCTGCGTTACTGACATCGATTGCAAAAATGTGCATGCAAAAAGATGATAGCAGACAGTTATTCGTGATCGACAGCGCATCGAAATCGCTCGCAGAGATTGAGAATATAGCGACAGGATATTGCAGGGAATCTGATCTGGAACAGATAAAATCCATGTTGGTAGTGATTCTTCAACAGATGATTGAGCGGGAAAAAGTCAAAACAGCGGATGAAAATGCGTCCTTCCAGCTTTTGCTTATGATCGTAGACGATATTCCCAGGCTTGCTGACATTCTCGGCGAAAGCGACGAAAAGGCATATATGCAGTTTAGAAATATTGCTAAAAATGCGGAAAAATTGCAAGTCATGGTAATCGGTGCAGGAAGAATGACAGATCTGGAAAAGAAATCGATGACGGATCCTGCTATCAGTTATCTTCTGCAAGGACAAAATGCGATCGTGCTTTCGGGAAGTCCAATCCCGTACAGTTTCCTGACAAATAATCTGGATCATGGAGATAAAACTTCTGCGGTCGGTGCCGGATATGCATGGCAATAAAATAACGGAACAACAGAAAAGAT
>JAEEKC010000176.1 GCA_016282215.1 Lachnospiraceae bacterium | reverse complement strand
CTGAAAAAGCCGATATCATCATCCGTTTTCAGGGCGGTGCAAATGCCGGTCATACCATAGTCAATAACTACGGCAAATTTGCTCTGCATACATTGCCGTCCGGCGTCTTTTATGATCATACAACGAGCATCATCGGAAACGGCGTTGCGCTGAACATTCCTGTTTTGATGAATGAGATCAAATCCATCACGGACCGCAATGTTCCCATGCCGAAGATCCTGATCTCCGACAGATGCCAGATCGTGATGCCGTATCATATTCTGTTTGACCAGTACGAGGAAGAAAGACTTGCCGGAAAATCCTTCGGATCGACAAAATCCGGTATCGCGCCTTTCTATTCCGATAAATATGCCAAGATCGGCTTCCAGGTAAGCCAGCTCTTTGATGAAGAGGTGCTGAAGGAAAAAGTGGAAAGAGTCTGTGCACTGAAAAATGTCCTTCTTGAGCATCTGTATCACAAACCGGCCATCGATCCGGCTGAGCTGCTCGAAACACTGCATCAGTACCGCGATATGGTCGCACCTTACGTATGTGATGTATCCGCATTTTTGGATAAAGCGATCAAGGAAGGCAAGGAGATCCTGCTTGAGGGACAGCTTGGAACCCTGAAAGATCCCGATCACGGTATCTATCCCATGGTAACTTCCTCATCAACGCTGGCAGGCTATGGCGCCATCGGCGCAGGCCTTCCGCCTTACGAGATCAAACAGATCGTAACGGTCTGCAAGGCATATTCCTCAGCGGTTGGAGCAGGCGCTTTTGTCACAGAGATCCTGGATGAAGCACAAGCGGACGAACTGAGAAGACGCGGCGGTGACGGCGGCGAGTACGGCGCAACCACAGGAAGACCCAGAAGAATGGGATGGTTTGACTGCGTGGCATCCAGATACGGCTGTCGCCTGCAGGGAACGACCGATGTGGCATTTACCGTATTGGATGTGCTCGGATATTTGGATGAGCTTCCCGTATGCGTGGGATATGAGATCGACGGCGAAGTGACGAAAGACTTCCCGGTTACGACAAAACTGGAAAAAGCAAAACCGGTATATGAATACCTGCCCGGCTGGAAAGATGAAGATATCAGGGGAATCAAAGATTTTGACAAGCTTCCTGAAAACTGCAAGAAATATGTAGAGTTCATCGAGAAGGAGATCGGCTATCCGATCACCATGGTCTCCAACGGACCCGGCAGAGAAGACATCATCTACAGAGAGAGCCCGTTGAAGGCGTGAACTGGTATAGTCGCAGAGAACAGAATGAATAAAAAAGGCTTCCCCTTGGGGGCGCTAAGCGCCAGTGGCGCTTGCTCAGCGCGGACCGAGCCGGGAGGCGAGACAGCTGTCAGCGAAGCTGACTGATGAGGGGCAGCTGATCGATTAACATGGAATCACTGATGCTTATGTTTCTTCGAAATCGTGATCAGCCCATCATCAGAAGAAGGATCATTACCCGGTGCATCGCCTGTCTGATCCGCATCTTCCGGCTTGAAATCCGCAATTGTCTTTTTCCCGGTCATGCGGCCATAAAGCCAGATGTAGATCCAGCAAAGGATCGGCACACCGATGGAAGCGAACAGGAAAGCCTGGAACAGGCGACCACCCTGATCGAAAAGTGCGGACAATACCAGTCCGATCAGCAGGGCGAAAGTGAGCGCGAGTCCGATGATCGCTGCGATGCGTTGTTTTTTACTGTACCTGCTTTCCATAAAGACCTCTTTTCTGCATACAAAAGTGATAATGTGTCGATATATCCGGTCATGACAGCCGGATATGAGTATCATGATACATAGATATACCGGAAAAAGCAAGGCACAAATTTACCCGGCAAATAGCGAAGAGGAATACAAATACATTCATCATATGATAGTCCGGTAATTTGAAAACAGTTGTACCGGGCAACCGTCCGATAAAGAACGGGAGAAAATGTAAGTTATGAATAAACAGGAAAAACCGATAGAAAAACCATATTTGAGGCTCCGTACGATGCTGGGCGAAGACCGGTTCCGGATTGACGGACTGGTTTCGGACAATGATATCGTCACAACCTACAGGGGTTATGATATCTTCCGAAAGAAAGATGTGCTGATCCATGAACTGTTCCCGAAGGCCATCACACAGCGGGCGGCCGGCGAAGAGCAGGGCATCAGCGTTAAATTGTATTCGGATGAGGAAATCTTCAATTCACTGAAACGGGCCATGATCGCCAGAGCAAAAAAGATGATCGGTTTGTATCCTTTGGAAAACGCCGGGAACATCCTTTCTTATCTGGAAGAAAACGGTACGGTATACTGTGTGGAAGAAACAAACGCTGATGCGGTCACCCTGTCACAGTTTTTGATGAAAAGACACAGTGCGAAATTCACTGTGGAAGATCTGTTGCAGTACTTAAAGCCGGTATTTGCGCTTTTGGAAAAACTGCATAAAAAAGGCTTTTGGCATGGCAGTATCGGACCGGATACGATCCTGATCACGCCGGACAGGAAACCGATCCTGTCACACCTGACGGATCCGTGCGAAAAGATCGCGAATGAGCGGCTGCAGAACCCTGCTATCCGCAGGGATGGTTTTACACCCGTGGAACTGTATGTGGAGGATGCAACGCCCGGACCGAAGGCAGATCTGTTCGCTGTTGGCGCGCTGCTTTACCGCTATACAACCGGAGAAGAACTGCCGCCGTATTATGAGAGAGTCAATGATGGCAAGGAGCCGAAGGCACCGAAAGACGCGGAAACACGGATCATGGATTTTCAGTCGGATGCCATTATGAAGGCAACGGCACTTTATGATTTTGACAGATACGATTCGCTGATGGATTTCCTGAAGGACCTTGCGCCGGATGATATGGAACTGGAGGATCTGTATTCCCATCAGGAAGAGGCCAAGACACAGAAAAAGCTTCCCTTCTGGTATCGGAGAGAGCTGTATTCAAAACGATTTTATCTGATCGCGGTGATCGCGCTGGCATTGATCTTTATCGTGCTTTTGATCCCCAGGGCCAAGGTGATCATCACCGATCAGCGGATCAATCATTTTTACAGAAAATTCAATCAGGCTACGGACTATGAAAAATGTCAGATGCTGATGAAACTGGATCAGAAGGACAGAGAACTGTTCACCAACGATTACATGGATCTGCCGGATGATCTGACAGACGAAGAGCGCATGAAAATGCTCGACATCAAGTTCTTTGATTTTACATTGAACCATTATGTCGGTGTATCGCAGGTGGATACCAAAAGAGACCAGTATGAGTATATGAAGATCGATTACATGCTCGGACAGGGCTGGGTGACATATATATCCAATGATGTCAGCAGGCGCGAAGAAATGTCGCTGACACCGGAAGCGGACGGCAGCTATCGCGTTGAGATCAGCGAAACGGATAAAACCGGAAAGCAGACCACGGAAACCAGGATGGTCGTGCCGGCGGAATGAACTGTTAAATAATAAATCGTATAGAGCGAAATGTACGATATAGAAGCTTTCCCAAAATCAAAAAATAAAGGTAGACAAAAAGAGAAAATTGTAGTAGGCTAGGCGATAAATCAGAAAAAGACAGATATAAAAACAGAAAAAAGGAGAAGAAAGAGATGGCATTATTAGAAAAGTGGAGAAGCATGGCATATTCGGAGACAGCAGATAAAGGCAAGCTGAAAAAGTTGTGGCAGGCTTACTTTTTACAGGAAAAGGAAGTGTATAAAAAGCTGCTGGCAGACCCGGATCAGGAAGTAAAAGGCACAGTGAAGGAACTGGCGGAAAAATACAACCTGGACATCATGACTATGACCGGTTTTCTGGATGGTATCAATGATTCTCTTGTCACACCCAATCCCATTGAAGAGATGGATGAGGATACGGAAGTTTCCCTGGTGTTTGACAAAGAACTTCTTTATAAAAACATGGTAGCTGCTGACGCTGACTGGCTGTACGGCCTCGAAGAGTGGGAGCCCATTTTTGATGAGGAGAAACGCGCTGAGCTCTACAAAGAGCAAAAGCGCTCTACGACTATTGTCAAAGAAGCAAAGGTGTTCCCCAACGATCCCTGCCCCTGTGGCAGCGGGAAGAAATATAAGAAGTGCTGCGGACGCAACGCTTCTTGATTAAAGAATATGAAAGCCTCGACAAAGGCTTCCCCCTGGGGTTGCTGACCGAAGAGAAAATGAAAGAAAAAGACTGATCCCGGGCAATGGCTTCCCCTTGGGGGAAAGCTGTCAGCGAAGCTGACTGATGAGGGGCTGAAAGGAGCCAAAATGAAAATAGTACTGAAGGACGGAAGCGTCAAGGAATATGCAGGCGCCATGTCTATTATCGATATTGCAAAAGACATCAGTGAGGGCCTTGCCAGAGCAGCCTGTGCGGGTCTGGTCAATGGTGAAGTGAAGGATCTGAGAACTGAGATAGCCGAAGACTGCGAGCTTTCCATTTGGACCTTAAATGATCCGGAAGGACTTCGCACGCTGCGCCATACCACGTCCCACGTGCTGGCAGAAGCGGTAAAGCGTTTGTTCCCCGATGCAAAATGTGCCATCGGCCCGGCAATTGATGAAGGTTTTTATTACGATTTTGATGCAGAGCCTTTTTCCAGAGAGGATCTGGATAAGCTCGAAGCTGAGATGAAAAAGATCATCAAAGAAGGCAATGCGCTTACCAGCTTTACGCTGCCGAGAGAAGAAGCCATCAAGTTCATGGAAGAGAGAAATGAACCCTACAAGGTGGAACTGATCCGTGATCTGCCGGAGGATGCTCAGATTTCCTTCTACGATCAGAAAGGCTTTGTGGATCTGTGTGCCGGTCCGCATCTTATGTCAACCAAAGGGATCAAGGCATTTAAGCTGATCTCATCCTCCATGGCATATTGGAGAGGTGATTCCAACAAGGCAAGACTGCAACGTATTTACGGAACGGCCTTTGCCAAAAAAGAAGAACTCGAAGCCTATCTGGCCCATTTGGAGGACATCAAACTCCGTGACCACAACCGGCTCGGCAGAGAGATGGAACTGTTTACGACAGTGGATGTGATCGGACAGGGACTTCCCCTGATCATGCCCAAAGGCGTGAAGATCATCCAGAAACTCCAGCGCTGGATTGAGGATTTGGAGGATAAAGAGTGGGGCTATGTACGGACCAAAACGCCGCTGATGGCCAAGTCCAACCTGTACAAACTTTCCGACCACTGGTTCCATTACAAGGACGGCATGTTTGTACTCAATGATGACCTGATGACCGAAGAAGAAGCGCTCGAGGATCAGAAACTGTATTCCGATCCCGCCGTAGCCATGAAAAATGCGCAGGATAAGGTCTATACGGATAAAAACGGCAGAGAGGTTATGGCACTTCGTCCCATGACCTGCCCGTTCCAGTATTTTGTTTATAAGGCAAAACAGAGAAGTTACAGAGATCTGCCTTATCGTATGGGTGAAACCAGTACCCTTTTCAGAAATGAAGATTCCGGCGAGATGCACGGACTGACCAGAGTGCGCCAGTTTACGATCTCTGAGGGACATCTTGTCTGCACGCCTGAACAGATCGCAGATGAGTTCAAAAACTGCGTGAAACTGGCAAAATACTGCCTGACTACGCTGGGACTGGAAGGCGATGTATGGTACCGCATGAGTAAATGGGATCCCGCAAATCCGGATAAGTACCTCGGTACTGCAGAGGATTGGGATAGAGTCCAGAATGCGATGCGCGAGATCCTGGATGATATCGGCCTTGAGTATACGGAAGAAGAAGGCGAAGCTGCCTTCTATGGTCCGAAACTGGATATCCAGGCGAAGAACGTATATGGCAAAGAAGATACCATGATCACCATTCAGCTGGATATGTTCCTGGCTGAGCGGTATGATATGTACTTCATCGATGCAGACGGCGAGAAGAAACGCCCTTATATCATCCACAGAACGTCCATGGGATGCTATGAGAGAACCCTGGCCTGGCTGATCGAGCATTATGCCGGCAAATTCCCGACCTGGCTGTGTCCTGAGCAGGTACGTATCCTGCCGATCTCCGAGAAATTCGCTGATTACGCGGAAGAAATCCGTAAAAAGTTAGCAGATGCAAACGTGGATGTAAGCGTTGATAACCGCTCCGAAAAGATCGGTTTCAAGATCCGTGAAGCCAGACTTGAAAAAGTACCTTACATGCTGGTAGTCGGCCAGCTGGAGCAGGAACAGGGTCTTGTTTCCGTCCGCAGCCGCTACGAGGGCAACGAGGGACAAAAGCCGCTGGAAGAGTTTATGGCCGGACTTCTCGAAGAGATCAGAACGAAAGAAATCCGCGTGGAACTGCCGGAGGAAGAGAAGAAAAAGTAAAGCGATCATGGCCAAACTCAAGAAACAAAAGAAACAAGTTAATATCGGGAAGGAGATCACAACCTCGTTT
>JAEEKC010000175.1 GCA_016282215.1 Lachnospiraceae bacterium | reverse complement strand
TGAAGAAAATGCCCCGGCACTGAAATGCTATCTGGCCTGCGGTTTCAAGGATACAGGAGTGACAGAGACTTATCCTATCGGCGACGAAGAATGGAAATGCTTAGAGCTGGAATGCTGCCGGTATGGTGCAAAAGCAGAGTTTCGGAAAGTCTTCGATACCATACCCGAGCAGTTTGACCGTTACCGCCTGCGTTACAGCGAAGAGCTGTTCGAAGCTCTGATCAAACAGGCAGGCATCGGACCGGGCAAAACCGTTTTGGAGCTCGGACCGGGAACGGGACAGGCGACTGAGCCGATCCTTCGGACGGGGTGTGATTACCATGCTATTGAGCTCGGCGAGCATCTGTATGCCAGGATGAAGGAAAAATATGATCATTTAGAGAATTTCCATATCGTGAATGATGACTTTATCACCCATGATTTCGGGGAGCAGAAATTCGATATGATCTATTCTGCGGCCACGATCCAGTGGATCCCGGAGGACATTGCATTTTCCAAGACCTTTGCGCTGTTAAAGCCCGGCGGGACCCTTGCGATGATCCTTTGCAGTTCTGATTACAAATCCACCAACGAACCGCTATATGAGAAGATCCAGAGCATTTACGATCAGCATTTCAAACCGGAGACCTGGTACAAATTCGGTGGTTTCGGCTATGATCACGCTACGGACTATGGCTATGTGGATTTTGACAGAAAGGATTTTCACGGCGTGCGCGAAATGAATGCGGATGATTATGTGGCATTCTGCGGGACCCACTGCGATCATATCGTGATTCCGGAACCGCATAAGACCAGGTTCTTTGAGGGACTTAGAAGCGTGGTGGCAGAGAACGGGAACAAAGTGGTCTTCAACGATACCTACATTCTCTATACTGCGAAGAAACCGTTATCCTGACAAATTGTCGAAGCGATAAAAAAAGAATAAATTCAAGAGCGTAAAAAAGCAATAATTGAAAAAGAATTCAAAAGCGTTAATCAGTAATCAACCATAAAATCAAAATTCAAAAACAAGGAGGGAAATCACTATGTCAAAACTGACGGGAACAAAAACGGAAGCGAACCTGAAGGAAGCATTTGCGGGGGAATCCATGGCGCGCAACAAGTATACCTACTTTGCGTCCAAGGCGAAAAAGGACGGTTATGTTCAGATCGCGAAGATCTTTGAGGAAACGGCTGCAAATGAAAAAGAGCATGCCAAGATCTGGTTCAAACTGCTGCAGGAAACAGGTGCGATCGGCTCTACCATCGATAACTTAAAGGCAGCGGCTGAAGGCGAGAACTACGAATGGACCGATATGTACGACAAGTTCGCAAAGGAGGCAAGGGAGGAAGGTTTTGAGGATATCGCAAAGCTTTTCGAGGGTGTTGCCGCCATTGAAAAAGAGCATGAGGAGCGGTATCGCAAACTTCTGGCCAATATCGAAGGCGACCTTGTTTTCTCTAAGGACAATGATGTGATCTGGCAGTGCTCGAACTGCGGACATATTCATGTGGGACAGAAGGCACCGGAAGTTTGTCCTGTCTGCAATCATCCGCAGAGCTATTTTGAAGTGAAGGCTGAGAACTATTGATCGATGACCTGGTCATCATTTCGCGGGGAACAGTATGGGCATCATACAAGCGGCGGTATCGTCCGCCAAAGATGTGGCAAATGAACAGTGGAAAGAGTTTTTCTATTGCGACAGCATAGCGGACGAGATCCTGCTGGTCCGCGGGGTGAAGCGCGTGTCGGAGCACAGTGCCAACAACCGGATGGACGATGAAGTGATCACCCCCGGCTCTGTGGTCTGTGTGGCTGACGGACAGGGTGCCCTTGCAGTCTCCCAGGGAAAAGTGATCGCTTCTTATATGGAACCGGGTGAGCATATCTATGAAAACCCGGAGCAGCCCGGCGGGATCAAGGGGTTTTTGAAAGAAACCGGAAACCGTATTGCGTTTGGCGGCGGCGTCCAGACGAACACGCAGCGGATCTATTATTTTAATACCAAAGAGATTCGCGGGATCCCTTTTAACGCTCGGATTCCGAAGACGCTGACGGGCATGGATCTTCAGTCCGCAGTATCTACCGGCGGGGTGTTTTCCTATCGTGTCTGTGATCCGGCGATTTTTTACAAAATGGTGACGGGAAATGTGGCGCTGCGCTACGAACGCTCGCGGCTGAACAGTCAGCTGGTTTCGGAACTGGTGACCTGCCTTGCAACGGTGTTTGCCAAAACGGAAATCCCGGCCATGAGTGATATCGGACTGCATGTGGATGACCTGGTCACGACGCTGAAGGCTGAAGTAAATGCGATCTGGCGGCAAAAGCGCGGGCTGGAGCTTGTGTCCGTTGCCTTTAGCGGCTGGGACTTTGAAGGGGCCGCAGCTGTAGCAAACATGCAGATGACGAAGGTGTTCGCAACGGGGAATCAAGCGGATCCGGCAACTGACCGAGGGACGGCAGACAGTGGAGCGTCACAGCAACGGACGGCAGACAGTGGCTCGCTGCAGCAGCAGGCAGCAGGCAACGGATCATCAGATGATGAGAGAACATCAGAAGGATCATCAGAAACGATGAGTACATCGGAAAGCTCATCATCCAGCTGGACATGTCAGTGTGGTCATGTCTGTACGACGAATTTCTGTCCCGAGTGCGGCAGTAAAAAGCCGGAAGGGTGGATCTGCGAATGCGGCCATATCTGTACGACGAATTTCTGCCCCGAGTGCGGCAGCAAAAAGCCGGAAGAGTGGATCTGCGAATGCGGGCAGGAAAACAAGGGGAATTTCTGTATATCCTGTGGTAGAAATCGGGGGGTCCGGTAGGAAAATACGGAAACAAAGAAAATTCGGCAGTATATAATTCGTTGAAAATTTCGGCAGCCGAAAACATCTAATCAAATGGTAGTGTAAAGCCCGATATGAAAATGTTGAGCCGGTAAACTACTGATAAATTCAAGAGCGGAAAATGATGAGTGAGCAGGAAACGAAAAAACAAAAAATCGACAATCTGGGAAAAAGGATCGCCATGTCTTTTGCGGGCGTGATCATCTGCGCTGTCAGCGTCGGCGTATTCAAGATCGCGGCCCTTGGCGTGGATCCTTTTCAGTCTTTTATGGCAGGTCTGGATGTACTGGTGCCGCTGGATTTCGGGCTGCTGTACATTATCGCAAATGCCATTTTATTCTTATTTGCGCTGATCTTTGACAGGCATTACATCGGGATCGCAACTTTTATCAATCTGTTTCTTTTAGGCTATATTACGCAGTTTACCTACGAGTTTTTACAGACCGTCATCGTGGATCCGTCCCTGCCGGTCAGGGTGCTTTGCCTTGTGGTCGGTGTTGTGGTGATCTGTTTCGGATCGGCCTTTTATATGACGGCGGACCTCGGCGTTTCCACCTATGATGCGGTGGCGCTGATCATTGTCAATACCTGGAAAAAGGGAAAGTTTCAATATGTCAGGATCATAACGGACCTGTGCTGTGTCATCATCGGCGTCGCGCTGTTTTTGCTGGCGGGCGGCAAACCGAATGCCATTCCCACCATTGCCGGTGTCGGTACGATCATTACCGCATTTTTCATGGGTCCTTTGATCGAGTTCTTTAACCGGCATATCGCAAGACCGATCCTGAACAAAAAACAGTCTTGATGAGAAAACTGCTATAGTTTCATTGGATTCTGCTGCAAAAAACTTTCCGCCTTCGGGCGGTGGAGCATGGAAGCTTTGTTTCACATGCTCTTTTTTTTATGAAAAAAAGTAACAAAGAACCGCATAAAAAGGCGAAAAATATTGTACAAAACGCTAAAAAAAGGTAAAATATTTAAGGTTATACGTTTTGCCGGCCGGGTGTGTCATATATCATTCAGGATGGCAAAGTGCAACCCTTTGGAAGGTTTTGGGGTATTACTGTCAGAGGATTAATAAAAAAATCCGGATTGCCGGATCAGGAATTTATATAAAATACAGGAGGAATTCAGTCATGCCGAGAAAGGACAAAAGAAAGAAAAGATACCTGACACAGGAGGATATCGAAAGAAACAAACAGCTTGCCGCAGAGCGTGAAGAGCAGGAAAAGCAGGCCGCTGAAAAGAAGGCTGCTGAAAAGGAAGCCGGTGAAAAGAAAAAAACAGGTGTTTATGCCGGTTTAGATGATGAGCAGCATCGGATCGATTATTTGTATGGCCAGAATAAAGATAAGAACAGGAGAAATTTCAGGAACAGTTTCCATTATAGTGTGGATGGTTTCATAAGAATTGCGCAGGAAAACGGCTGGAATCATGAACCATCCGGCGTATCTAAGAAAGTGATCGGGGATAAAAGGGCTCTGGAATATTTATATAGAACGGCGATGGATTCCGGAGATCCGAAGCTATTGGAGATCTGTCAGAAGATCGTCAAGACACCGTTGGATACGGCGGAAAAACGATATGACTTTGTGTCCGGGATCAAGGATGAAGCCAGAGCAGTTTTGGAAACGAACAAAACGCTTTCCTATTTTGCCAAAGCAGAGCTGGATGATTTTGCAAACAGGACACTGAGTTTCTTCTCCGAGGCTGAGTTTGAGCCTGTCAGAGAAAAAACCGAAGAGGTCAGAAGGAGAAAAGAAGAGGCCAGAAAAGCTGAAGAGGCCAGGAAGAAGGCAGAGGCCGAGCTGGAGGCAGAAAGAAAATCGTATAATGAGCAGATGAAAAAGAACGGCTGGGGAGCAAACTCCGGGCTGGCGGCAAGGATTTTCCGGGAGTATCATGAAAAGATCGCAGTCATGAAGGTGCCGCAGGAATTCAAGGATGCCATGAAGGCACAGTATGACAAGATCAAGAATACGCCGCTTGATAAAGATACCCCACGGACGCACCAGGATCAGCTGCTGAAAGAGTATATCGATACCTACAAGAAATTTGCGCCCGGAACCAGCCTGAAATATGATGTGAACGACTTTGAACGTCTCACTGGCAATTTTAACAAGACTTTTTTCAAAAGAGAATTAGAAAAGGAAAGGGAATTTCTCTTTCAGCGGGCAAAGAAGTCCTTTGCAGAAGGAGCGGGGATCGAAGAAGGACCTGAGAATAATCCCAGCCGAAAGTATGTCAATACGCTGTTAGAGAAGGACGAAGACCAAAGAGAGATCGATAAGGTACGGAAGAACCCCGAGGCCAGACAAAAAGCCCTGGATGAATTTCCCTTTACCCAGGAGGATTATGAGAAGGCAAACCTGAAGCAGCGTACTGAAAAACTGAAGGAGTACTATGTAATTTTGGTATCTGACAGGATGCCTGCAGAGAAAGCGAAAAAGGCTGCCAACGATCCCCTGGCGGACCAACTCTTTACAAGGATTGCAAGCGACGCAAAGCGTCTGGATACCTGTAAGGAGGCGATGAACAGCGAATTGTTCGAAGAGGCTGTGATCGGACCGTTTCCCCGGCGTACAAAGCCTGAGCAAAGGGAATTATCAAGGCAGAATTTTATTGATTATCATCTGAACGATGCCCTGAACAATGAAAAAATGTATTTCTTCAGGCAGGAGCAGGCGGCAAAGAAGGCTGAAGAGGAAAGAAGGGCAGAAGAACGAAGGAAGGCGATCGAGGCTGAGAATAAAAGGAAGGAAAGAGCAAGAGAAAACCGCGTCCGGATAAGAGAGTGGAATAAGGCGAAAGTGACAGAGGCAAAGACAGACAAGAAGAATATCACCGGCGTCGAAAAAACCGCTGCCCGCCTGAAAAGCAAAGTGGATCAGGTGGACTTTAACATGTTCGGTCTGGGTTCCAGTGAATTTCGCATGATGAAAAATGCGGTTCATGATCTGGCACGCTTCAGCACGGAAAGATACGGCGGCCCGGACAGTGTGGTAAGCCTGGCCGATGATGCGGCGCTTTTATCCAAGCAGGAAAAAACAATCCAGGCGATCAAGCGGTATCTGGCCCGCAAGGAACAGGATTTTGCGGAGGATCCGAACAGAAAAGACAGCAAGAAAAGGCAAAAGCGTGAGCAAAAGCGTATTTTTGCTGCTGTGGATATGCTAAAAGACCTGGAAGCCGACTATGCAAGGAATCTGGAACGCGTCAATAAAAAGGTTGAGAATATCAGGGAGAATCTCAGGATCAATCTGGAGGAGGCAGCCCTGAAGATGGAGGATCCTCAGCTTTCGAATCCTGAATATCTGAATCAGCTTGCTCTCGTGACAGATATGGTCAATAAGTATAACGGCATGAAATGGAAGTGTACGGATCACGAGAAAATGGCAGAGTTTCTGGCTCAGCGTCAGGATGAGGCAAAGGCTGCCTATGAGGCGGGCGATGCTAAGAAGATGATCGATAAAGAAATGACGTCCGGACGGATGGAAGCTTTGCGGGAAGGCTACAGGCATATCTACGGTATCGAAGGCGATCCGAACCCGATCAAGCCTGACGGTCAGAGACTTACCCTGCAGGACGTATTCAGGATCCAGAAGGATACCACAGCCGGTTACAAAACGGAAATTCAGCTGCCGGTATCAAAGAGCGTCGGCGAGATCGTAAGTGAAGCGGATACCTTCGGAAAAAATCTGTTCTCCGTGCAGACAAAAATAAAAACGAACCGGGAAGATCTGTTTACTAATGATGAATTTATCGGCATCAGAAATTATGTGTCACATTCCAAGTCCATGAATGATTTTGAACCGGATTTCGAGATGTATAACAGAGCCTATGAGAGAGCCAATGCGCTTCGGCGGGCAGAGAAAGTAAAGAATATCGAAGAGGGCTTCCGTACCGAGAAGGTAACGGTGAAGAAACCGACTGCTGATTATTCCGGAAACCTGGATGTGAAGGGCAAACTTGACGCAGACGGGAAGGGAAAAGCCGCACCGGAAGGCCAAAAGGGCAAGAAGACTTCCGTTGATGATACAAACGTCATTGACCGTAAGACACAGGCTCGCAAACCGGGCGGAAGAGTGATGAAATAGTTGCTTTTTTTGAAAATGCCGGATAAAGGCTTCCCCCACCAGGGTCGCTAAGCGCCGGTGGCGCTTGCCCAGCGTGGACCGAGCCGGCAGGCGAGACGGCTGTCGCCGAAGGCGACTGATGAGGGGCGTATGACAGCCGAAAACTGATAATACTTCGGGAGGCAATACATATGAAGGAATCTGATCTTTTGGAGGAAGACTTTCCCCTGCCGCAGAAAGAAGAAAAAACAGAAGAGCTGCAGGATGATATTGAAAACCTGAATCTGAATGAATACTTAAAGGCAAAAGATATTGACGTCAGTGAAGGCGCCGGCATTCAGAATAAGGTATCTCTGAAAGAAAGAGAGCAGAAAAAAGACCCGGAAAAGAAACCCGGTTTGCGGATGATCGCGAGAAACAAAGTCGATGAAATGAAGCCGGAGGATTTTCTTCTTCATAAAGATGCTTATTCCCTGAGTGATAAGCGTGTCCGCAAAGAGAAGATCAAGCGTTTTTTACTGGACCGTGCCCTGATCAGATATAACTATTGTCCGGACAACGAGTATGGTAAGGACAGGGAGGTCTACTATCAGGATTACCTTGAGAAGAATGAGATTGCGCAGCAGCTGATCGATGATCTGGCACATCTTCCGGAGGGCAGCCTGGTTTTGGGAAATCTCAAGGATGATCGTGCGATGAAGATCTGCTTTGATATCTTAGAGAAGGATATCGAGGCGCCTTCGGATGAGAAAAGAGCACAGATTGCGGAAGAATTTTACAATGATCCGGAGACGAAACTGGATTATTTCAAGAAAAAGAGATTTTTCGGTGAAGTACATAATCCAAGCTGCACAGTCGGACAGCTGCAGGATGTCTGCAAAAACAAATTAAAAGAGGCAAAGGAGAATCCGTTCCCGATCGATATCAAGCATGCAACGCAGGCGGCGGATCTGATCTTTGCACAGATGCTTTCGCAGAGCCGCGCGAACGTTGCAAGGGGATTTTTCGGCAAAGGCAGGGATGAGAAGATCTGTCCGCCCCAGAAATGGCTGAAAGATGGGGAATTTTTCCAGCCCGTGCCCACGGTAAGAAACAGAAATGACCATACGCTGAAGTATTACAACGATAAGATCGCGGATATGCGCGAAAAGATGGAGTATGATGTGATCTTTCAAAGGCTCATCAAAGAGGGCGGCAGTTCCAAAGATTTCGTAGAGAGATACCGCAGAGAAATGAAGGCCAGGGTGACCAGGTCTGCCGGTGATACCATCGCCGCAGCAGGTGATCCGGCAGTGGAGAAAGAGCCCTTTAAGTTGTCTGATAAAGAAAGGCAGTTTTTCAAGGATATGTATGAAAACATGGATGCCTATAACAATCATGAGGTCAGGAAGGGTGTCAATGAAACGATGATGAAGGCACTGAAGAATGTCAATGATAAGGCAGACGCCGGAACACTGACCGTAGGTGATATGAGAAAACTGAACTATGCCAGCGCCCATTATTACATGACCAGAAAGGGTACCTTCATGGAACCCGTCACGCAGACGGGAAAGGACAGACTGTATGCATCCGGCGAGATCCATCAAAAAGCCAAAAGCATATTAGAGGCTTTTAATGCCCGGCTTGAGCGGGAAAATCCTGCAAAGAATCAACACGTCAGAAAACCGTGATGAAGAAAAACTGATAGATAAGCCGGAAACAGAAAGGACAACGTTATGCCGAAGAAAGAAAACGCATCAAGGCTGAAAAAAAGGCAGAAAAAGTATCTCGAGGAGTTTAATGTATATGCAAATGCTCAGGAAGAAGATCCGCTGTATCTTGAAAAGAAGGCGGTATCCGAGGCTTTCCGTGCGCTGAACCGGAAGCTCGAGGAACTGGATCCCTATACGCAAGATGAGCCCGTGGAGGAAGAAAAGGAAAAAGACAGG
>JAEEKC010000174.1 GCA_016282215.1 Lachnospiraceae bacterium | reverse complement strand
TCCTGCAATAAAGTTTTATAGTTTTTGCCCCAAAATTAAACTTCAAACATCAGATCGCCATAGGTCGGGATCGGCCAAAGCTCCTTATCCACGATCATTTCGAGTTCATCCGCCGGAACCCTGAGTGCGTCCATGGCGTCGCGTACCGTATCTTTATAGAAAAATGCTTTTTCTTTTTCATCGCCGATCTTACCTGCCTGATCGACCACAGCCTGCAGCCTGTCAAGCGCCTGTTTCATGGCCGTCAGTTTGGAAGAAGCATCTTCCAAAAGTCCGCTGACGGTTGCACTCTCACAGCCCGCTGCCTTCATCTCATTGACGGTTTTCGCCAGTGTTTTCAGATACCGAACTACTGCAGGTATGATCTGCCTGCCGGCCATATCGATCATAGTCAGCGCTTCGATCCGGATCGTCTTGGCATAGGTTTCGTAAATGATCTCTTCTCTGGATGTCAGCTCAACTCTCGTAAAAATGCCAAACCGCTCAAACAGTTCGATGGTCTTTTCATCAGAAAGCGTGCCGGCCGCCTCGATCATGGACTTGATATTCGGAAGTCCTCTGCGCTCCGCCTCTTTTACCCATTCCTCAGAATAACCATTGCCATTGAAAATGATCCGCTGATGTTTCGTCAGATATTCCTTGATCAGATCATGGACTGCGAGTTCGAAATCCTCTGCCTTCTCCAGTCTGTCTGCCGCTTCACAGAAAGCCTCTGCGACAATGGCATTTAAGGTGGTGTTGGGATCCGCAATGGAATCCGAGCTTCCCACCATACGGAACTCAAACTTGTTTCCGGTAAAAGCGAAGGGCGAAGTACGGTTCCGGTCCGTCGCATCCTTTTTGGTATCGGGAAGCGTGGAAACACCTGTCTCGAGCATACCGCCTTCTTTGAGGGTTGTTGCCTCTCCCGTTTCTACTAACTGGCGCACCACATCCTCGAGCTGTTCGCCGAGAAAAACGGAAACGATGGCCGGCGGCGCTTCGTCCGCTCCGAGCCTGTGGTCATTTCCCACATCCGACGCCGACTGGCGCAGCAGGTCCGCATGGATATCCACGGCCTTTAAGATGCAGGCCAGGATCAGCAGAAACTGCACATTTTCATTCGGCGATGAACCGGGATCCAAAAGGTTCACACCGGTATCCGTATTCAGCGACCAGTTATCATGCTTGCCGGAACCGTTCACACCAGCATAGGGTTTTTCATGTAAAAGACAGCGCAGATTGTGGTTTACCGCCACTCGTTTCATGGTCTCCATCACGATCTGGTTGTGATCTACCGCGATGTTCGCCGTCTCAAAGATCGGTGCCAGTTCATGCTGTGCAGGCGCCACTTCATTATGCTGCGTCTTTGCTGTCACGCCCAGCTTCCAGAGTTCTTCGTTCAGATCTTTCATAAAAGCGCCGACTCGCTCCCGGATCACGCCGAAGTAATGGTCATCCATTTCCTGGCCCTTGGGCGCCGGTGCGCCGAACAGCGTCCTGCCCGCAAACATCAGATCGGCCCTCTGCCGATACAGATCACCGTCCACCAAAAAGTATTCTTGCTCTGCGCCGACAGACGGCGTCACCTTCGTCGCATGGGTATTGCCAAAAAGGTTGACAAGTCTGACTGCCTGTTTGGAAATTGCTTCCATGGAACGCAGGAGCGGTGTTTTTTTATCAAGTGCTTCACCTGTGTAGGAACAGAATGCGGTAGGCACACAGAGGATCACGCCCGTGGACGCTTCCTGCAAAAAGACAGGCGATGTGATATCCCACACCGTATAGCCTCTCGCCTCAAAGGTTGCCCTAAGCCCGCCGGAAGGGAAGGAGGAGGCATCCGGCTCGCCCTTGATCAGCTCTTTACCGGAAAACTCCGTGATCACTTTTCCCATCTCATCGGGATGAGAGATAAACGCGTCATGCTTTTCCGCCGTGATGCCGGTCAGCGGCTGGAACCAGTGCGTATAGTGCGTGGCTCCGTTTTCGATCGCCCAGTCCTTCATGGCCTTTGCCACGATGTTGGCGCCCGTTTTCGACAGCTCGCCGCCGTTATCGATGACCGTCCGGACTTCCTTGTAAATATCCCTGGGCAGCCGTTCCTTCATCTTGCCCAGCGTAAATACATTTTTTGCAAAAATCTGTTCTACATGTGTGACTGTGTCCATTGCCTCTTGCCTTTCTGTTGTCTGTTCTTTTTGTCAGCCTTTGCTAACTATTTACGGCTGATAATACGAATTGCTACGTTGCCAATGGCTGTCTTTACAATTCTATAATATTCGCAATCCGTATATTTACGGCAGGTGATTTCCCGCTGCCAGATAAATCTCATACCACTGCTTGCGTGTCAGCTCAATCTCACCGGCCTTAGCCAGCTGCGATAATCTCTCCGGTTTGGTGGTGCCTGCCACCACCTGCATTTTGGCCGGATAGCGCAAAATCCATGCCAGTGCAATCGCAGAAGACGAAACGCCCTGCTCCTGTGCGATGCGGTCAAGCACCGTGTTCAGCTGCGCATATTTTTCATCTCCGATAAAGATTCCTTCAAAATATCCGTAGCGAAGCGGTGACCAGGCCTGGATCGTCATCTCCTGCTGCCGGCAGTATCCGAGAATGCCGCCGTCACGCATCACGCCGCCGTCAGTTTGCATATTTACCTGAAAGCCTGCATCGATCATAGGCGTAAACGCACAGGAAAGCTGCACCTGATTTGTCGCCAGTTTATACTTGGTTGCCTTTTGCAGCTCGCCGATCATCATCGGGTTCATGTTGCTGACACCAAAAGACCGGACTTTTCCTGTCTTGTGCAGGATGCGGAAAGCATCCGCGATCTCATCGGGCTCCATCAGCGCATCCGGCCTGTGCAGCAGCAGGCAGTCAAGACTCTCTGTCTGCAAACGTTTCAAGCTCGCATCCACTGCCTCGAGAATATGTTCAGCGGAAAAATCAAACCACGTAAAATCGTCGTCTAACCGGATGCCGCATTTGGATTGCAGGAAGAATTTCTTCCGAAGGCCCGGATTTTTCTGAAATACTTTGCCGATCATTTCCTCAGATGCGCCGGCGCCATAGCAGTCCGCAGTATCAATGAAATTGATCCCGTCCTCCAGCGCGCTCTCCAAAAGAGTCTGCGCCTCCTGCTCGGAAAGCTGTCCTAAGTTCATGGTACCGAGAATCACCTCGGAAACCTGATCGTCGTCATTACCGAAATTGATGTGCCGCATGTAACTCCCCCTTTCGCATATACCCCTGTTTCTCAATATTTATGTTCTGCCCCCATCTCTTCTGAGGATATCATATTCATTAACCGGCTGATCCAGCGTCACCTTCAGTTTCTGTCCTGCGTGAGGTGCGCTTTCCTGCTGCTCACCCTCTTCGTTTTCAATGGACAGCACTTTGGTCTGCACGTTTCTGCCATCCGGTTTCATGATAAGGATTTCTTCACCTACGCTGAATTTATTTTTCTGTATCAGGGTGAAGGTCGTCCCCTCAGCCTCCTGCACAGTCCCCAAATATACCGCTTCCTGTTCGTAGGTGCTGTTATCGTAGATCTGCGTGCTGGCATCGGGCCTCCCGAAATAGAACCCCGTATTGAACTTCCGGTGAGTGCATCTGCCGATCTCTTCCATGCACCAGGGCAAAAGCGCCTCATATTCTTCCCGGCTGCGTTTTGCCGCATCGATGGCACGCCTGTAGGTTCTTGCTACGGTTGCCACATAGAGCGCGGTTTTCATCCTGCCTTCGATCTTGAAACTGTCGATCCCCGCTTCCATCAGTTCCGGGATATGTCCGATCATGCACAGATCACCTGAGTTAAATAAAAATGTGCCCCGTTCATTTTCGTAGATGGGAAAATATTCGCCCTCCCTGGTCTCTTCCATCACCGCATATTTCCAGCGGCAGGGATGAGTGCAGGCACCGCGGTTTGCATCGCGTCCCGTCAGATAATTGCTTAAAAGACACCTGCCGGAATAGGAAATGCACATGGAACCGTGGATGAAGCATTCGATCTCCATATCAGCCGGCGTTTTCTCCCGGATCTGCTTAATTTCCCGAAGGCTCAGTTCCCTTGCCGCCACAACACGCTGTGCACCCAGATCATGCCAGAAACGATAGGTCATGTAATTGGTATTATTGGCCTGCGTGCTGATATGGATCGGAATCTGCGGACAGATCTGCTTTGCCAGCATGACCATGCCGGGATCCGCAATGATCAGCGCGTCCGGACCAAGCTCGCCTAACTCGCGAAAGTAAGCCGCCGCTTCCTCCAGGTCACCGTTATGCGCCAGAATGTTGGCGGTAACATGAACGGCAACACCTCTTTCATGTGCAAAGGCAATCCCTTCCGCCATCTCTTCCGGCGAAAAGTTTTTGGCTTTTGCCCGCAGGCTAAAAGCCTGACCGCCGATATAGACAGCGTCAGCGCCGTAGATGACTGCGGCCTTCAATACTTCCAGGCTTGCGGCGGGGATCAGGAGTTCGGGCCGTGCTGTTTTTATGAAGTTGTGATTTGCCACCTCATGATTCATATCTGTCAGAAATAGTCTTATCTTCATTCACAATTCCGCATACCATCTCTCAATCCCGCAGATGCATTGCACCTGTCGACTGTCACTTCGTGACTGATAGTTCGATGTTTACGGAGTTCGAATAGTAACTGTTTTTCTTCACATCCCGCCCCGCATGCTGCGAAACAGAGCGATCAGTTCCACGTCTTCTTTCGTCAGTTTGATATTGGTGATATATTCCCGTCCTTCGGGGCTGGTCACCTTCATCTCCAGAACACTGTCTTCCCGCATTGCATCCGGTCCCGCTTCCCGAAGGAAAGCGCCAAATCGCGGATGCTGCGCATTGAAAGTCTGTATCTTGGATCCTATCTGCATCATATCCATCGGATTCATGTTTCTATACCTCAAAAATACAATAATTTATTCTGCACTGCCGTACAGATAAATTTTCTGCTCATCTGTCAGCACATCGATCTGCTTGCCGAGGAAGTTCAGTTTCCGGACAGCTACGCCCTGATCCACCTCTGCGGGAACATCGATCAGTTTCTCCGTCAGCTCACCGCCATGCTCAACAAGATACTTCGCGGACAAGGCCTGAATCGCAAAACTCATATCCATGATCTCAGCAGGATGGCCGTCGCCGCAGGCAAGGTTCACGAGCCTTCCTTCGCCGAGAACGCAGAGCACATGGCCGTTGGAAAGCTCATAGCCCATGATATTGTTCCGCATCTGTTTTGCGGATACCGCGATCTCGCGCAGCCGCGCCATATCGATCTCACAGTCAAAATGTCCTGCGTTGCAAAGGATGGCGCCATCCTTCATTTCCATAAAATCTTCTTCATCAATAACTTTGTCGCAGCCGGTCACTGTTACAAAGAAGTCGCCATATTTTGCCGCTTCCTTCATGGGCATTACGTCGAAGCCGTCCATAACCGCTTCGATCGCCTTCACGGGGTCGATCTCGGTGACAATGACTTTTGCCCCAAGGCCTTTTGCACGCATA
>JAEEKC010000173.1 GCA_016282215.1 Lachnospiraceae bacterium | reverse complement strand
CTACTGCCTGAGCTGCTGCTTGTTCTGCTGCCCGTGCTGCTGCTTGAATTACTGCCGGAGCTGCTGCTTGAATTACTGCCCGAACTGCTGCTTGAATTGCTGCCCGAGCTGCTGCTTGAATTACTGCCCGAGCTGCTGCTCGAATTACTGCCGGAGCTGCTGCTCGAATTGCTGCCGGAGCTGGTGCTTGAATTGCTGCCGGAACTGCTGCTCGAATTGCTTCCGGAACTGCTGCTCGAATTGCTTCCAGAACTGCTGCTTGAATTGCTTCCGGAACTACTGTCCGAACTGCTTCCGGAACTACTGTCCGAACTACCGCCGGCCATCTTCTCCATGTCCCCTTCGGACGCCGAAACGGACGGCCCTGACCGCGAGCCGGCGATGTAGATACCGCCCGCCGCCAAAACCGCCGCTACGAAAAATACTATGCAAATGTGAAACCATCTGCTGCGTTTCAACGCATCTTTACCTCTCAGTTACTTTTGAAATACTTTATGTCTTGATCATAATACGGATTGTTCCGTGCTTCGCACTTTCACAATCCTGCCACACATTCGCATATCGTGGGGACCCCTGAGTCCCCACTTTTATGCTCATGTCTGGCGGGTCATAAAGTATTTCGTCCACTTGCAAGCGAGCTTGCTGTGGTCTCATACTTTTGACCCTTATTATCAATTCGACTTCGTCGGCATCAAAGAAGCCAGTGTTGCCGCAAGCTGTTCCTTCGGCATGGACTGAACAATGATGTGTCCGGGGCCGGTCAGCGTGGTATTGAACAGACCTTCGCCGCCGAAGAGCACATTCTTAACGCCCTTGACCATAACGATATCCATGTTGCAGGTTGCATCCATTGCTACCAGATAACCGGTATCAATGATCTTCTTCTGGCCGGGCTGCAGATCATACTCTGCTGCGAAACCGTCAATCTCAAGGAATACGATACCGCTGCCGGTAAACTTCTGCATGATGAAACCTTCACCGCCAAAGAATCCGCTTCCGAGCTTTTTCTGGAAATGAATGGAAAATTCAATCCCCGGTGTCATTGCCAGGAAAGCGCCCTTCTGTGCAATCAGCGGCTTGCTGGGTGTCACTTCGATCGCCATGATGGAGCCGGGAACGGAAGAAGCAAATGAGATCTCACCGGTTGCCTTAGCCACATATCTGTTTGTGAACATGGACTCTCCGCTGACCATACGACCTAACATCTTGCCAAGTCCGCCGGCCTCGGTCTTCATTTCGATACCATCATCCATCCAACTCATGGCACCGCTCTGGCAAATGATCTCCTCTCCTGCATCCAGTGTGACTGCGAGAACCGGCAGGGTTCCCCCTTGAACTTCATACTTCATACTTACCCTCCTTTCAGGTCTTTCGGACCTGCAAACAATGATTTTGAAACAACAAAAAGAACCCCTGTTGTTTCCTGCAACACGGTTTTTTGAAAAAACACAAAAATCCAATGTCCATTGTATCACAAAAACCCACATAAAAACACAAGAAATTGTATTTTTTCACAAAAAAACCACATAAATATAGGGTTTTTCAGCTGCGTTATTATAAAAAAGACGACCCATTTCATCATGAGTCGTCTTTTTATGATCGGGCCCGTAGGGACTTACAAGATTTTACAATGAAGCCGCTTTGTTTTCAATCATATCATTCGTATTTCTTTTGACAAACCACCACCAAGGTTTTATAATCCATAAGATGCTTTATGCGCTGCTTACTGCTTGAAAAAGAACATGGCAGCTTTATTTGAGGGGAATTAGGGAAAAGAATATGTCAAACGCATGGATCGTATTTCAAAAAATGCTGGTTTTGCTGGCCATGATGCTGACCGGCTATTTTTCATTCAAAAAAGATATCTTAAATAAAGACACCTGCACAAGGCTGTCGAAATTTGTGGTATCCATCTTAAATCCGCTGCTGATCATCGACGGCGTGATCGGAAAAGAAACCGTCTCCGATCCTTCGCTGCTGTGGCAGAATATCATAATGGTGAGCATCTATTTTGCCGTCCTGTTTTTGGTCGGTTTTCCGGTTGTCGCGCTCCTGCGCCCGAAAAAAACAGAAGCACCGCTGTACCGGCTCATGCTGCTGTTTTCCAACGTGGGCTTTATGGGCATCCCCGTAATCACCGGACTCTATGGCGACGGCTGCGTTCTGTATATCGCCTTCTATATCCTCGGCTACAACCTGCTGCTCTATACCTACGGCATGCACCTGGTAACCAAAAGCACTGCAAGAGATAATGAAGAAGACGAAAACGCCGGCGATACGCCCAAAGAAAACCCCATCAAAAAATTCATCAATCCCGGGGTGATCGCCTGCATCATTGCGATCCTTTTATTTGCGCTGCAGCTGCCGGTTCCGGCCCCCGTGATCCAGCTGGTAAACGGTCTCGGACAGACTGCCGTGCCCTTTTCCATGATCCTGATCGGCGCTTCCATGGCGCAGCAGAATTTCAAAGCCCTGCTCACCGACAAGCGTGTCTACGCTTTTCTGAGCATCCGGCTTTTACTGCTCCCGATCATTTTTGCATTGATCCTGCAGCATTTCGCTTTAGACAGACAGGTTGCCGGTGTTGTCGGCCTGATGATGGCCATGCCCGTGGGAAGCATTGTTGTCCTGCTGGCAACGGACAAGGGCGCAGATGAAAAACTCTGCATGAAAGGGTGCGTCCTTTCCACCCTGCTTTCGGTCATCACCATCCCCCTCGTTGCGATCTTCCTGCCGTGATGTGCAGGCCTTGCCAAACCGCTGATCAAAGGCGACTGTTTTCGAAATGACTTTTGCCAATAAAAAGTCCGAAAAAAACAACACTATAAATAAAAAACGATACTTCACACAGCCCCAAAGTCTGCTACAATAGTCTTGGGGCTTTTTTATATTTATTTAACGCGAAAGGAACGGTAACGAACATGGCAAAACTATACTACACAGATGATACGGGGGCCTTCTGCATGGAAAACCCACAGGATATCAGCGGACTGTATTTTCCTCTTGCGGGCAGACATGCTTTAAAAAGCGTGGTCACGCCTTCTCTGGCCGGAGATGCCAAGACAGACCAGAACCACTTTTTATTCACGCCCAAAAGCATAAGGAATCTTTCTGACGATTTAGACAGCAGAAACTTCTTGCTGGTCTCAGATGGCAAGCTTTGGTCCGCCACCGGCATGTCAGCCGGTCAGTGGGCAGCGCGTTTCACGGATCAGGAGGAAAAAGTCACCCTCACCGGCAGCCGCATGAAACAGACCACCATCCGGGAGCACAAAACAAAGCCGCTGAAAGCCGAAGTGACGGTCATCTCTCTTTTGGACGCGCCCGCAGAACTGATGACGGTGCAGATCACCAATACCGGCTCTGATGCCATCACTTTTACGCCGGTGGCAGCTATCCCTGTTTACGGCAGGAGCGCCGACAATCTGCGGGATCACAGACATGTCACCTCCATGCTGCACCGCGCCGTGATCACGAAATACGGCCTTACCCTGACACCGACGCTGGCTTTTGATGAAAGAGGCCACGTGCCCGGCGATACCACCTACTTTGTTTACGGCGCAGATCAGGATGGAAAAGAGCCCGCCTCATTCCTCGGCGATACGGACCTGTATATCGGCGAAGGCGGAAACTTCCTGCGTCCGAAATCACTCCTGAAACCGGAAGAAGCAAAGTGGCTCACCCCCGGTGACAAGATCGACGGTCGTGAGATCACAGCAGTCCTCAGATTTGATGACTGCACGCTCGCAGGCGGCCAAAGCCGCAGTTACCAGATCATTATGGGACTGACCGCAGCCGGCGATGATCCGCAGGTGATCTTTGATACCTGCAGGACCGCGGATCTGGCCAAAAAAGCCATTGCCTCATCGGATGATTACTGGAAGGATCTGATCCCCCTTCATGTCCATACCGCCGATAAGAACTTTGACCGGTTTATGGAATGGGTTGCTTTCCAGCCGCAGCTTCGCAGGATCTTCGGCTGCTCCTTCCTGCCCCATCATGATTACGGCAAAGGAGGCAGAGGCTGGCGGGATCTGTGGCAGGATTGTCTGGCACTGCTTTTGACAGAACCGGAAGGCGTGGGAGAACTGCTTCTGAACAACTTCTCCGGCATCCGCCTTGACGGCAGCAACGCCACCATCATCGGTGATGCCCCCGGCGAGTTCAAGGCAGACCGTAACGGCATCCCGAGAGTCTGGATGGATCACGGCTTCTGGCCCTTCTTAACCCTGAAGTTATACATGGACAGAACCGGCGACTTAGCTATCCTGGAAAAAGAAGTCGGATATTTCAAAGATGCTCTTGTTTGCCGTACCGAAGAACGGGATGCAGCCTATGACAGCGATCAGGGCGTCTGGCAGCTGACGAAAAACGGACAGTCCTATACCGGCACCGTGATCGAGCATCTTCTAATGGAAAATGTTACCGCCTTTTATGATGTGGGTGAGCACGGCCATATCCGCCTGCGCGGCGCTGACTGGAACGACGCCATCGATATGGCAAGAGAGCGCGGAGAGAGCGTCGCCTTCACCTGCGCCTATGCAGGAAACCTGCGGGATATTGCCCAGACGCTGGAACTCTATCAAAAAAGATTTCATAAAGATCAGATCAAGCTGCTTTCGGAATTCGGCATCCTGATCAACAAAAGGAGCGAGGAGACCTACGAAGAGATCGATGCCCGACGCGACCTTCTCTATCAATATATGAGAAGTGTATCTTCCTCTATCGAAGGTACCAAAGAGTCCTGGTCCATCGATGAGATCTGCCGGCGGCTCCGTGCCATGAGCGATGCGCTGATGAAACGGATCCGCGATAATGAATGGATCACGGACGATCAGACGAAGGCCGGCTGGTTTAACAGTTATTATGATAACAGCGGTCGAGCGGTAGAAGGGATCCGGGAAGATGAAGGGGAAAGAAAAGTCCGGATGATGCTGACCGGTCAGGTCTTCTCGGTCATGTCCGGCACAGCAACAAGCGAAAATATTTCCGATATCATCAAAAGTGCCGATACATATCTCTATGATGAGCAGATCGGCGGCTACCGGCTGAACACTGATTTCCATGAACTGAAAACCGATTTCGGAAGAATGTTCGGTTTTGCTTATGGCGAAAAAGAAAACGGGGCAGTTTTCTCCCACATGGCAGTTATGTATGCCAACGCCCTGTATCAGAAAGGCTTTGCCGCGGCAGGATATAAATCCCTCGATACTCTGTACCGTGCATCAGCCAACTATGAACAAAGCAAGATCTTCCCCGGCATTCCGGAGTACTTCAATAATGAAGGCCGCGGCCTGTACCACTACCTGACCGGCGCCGGCAGCTGGTATCTTCTCACCGTGATCTGTGAAATGTTCGGCATCAAGGGAGACGCAGGAGCCCTGCGCATCGAACCGAAACTGATGAAATCCCAGTTTGATCCGGACGGAAAAGCTTCTGTAGCATTTCCTTTTGCCGGCTGCGATTTTACAGCATCCTTTATAAACAGCGGCGGCAAGGATTATGGTGAATACAGGATCGGTAAAGCGCTTGTAGATGGTGACAAAGAATTGTCAGCAGAGGGAAGCTTTGTACAGATCACGGCGGCGCAGCTTGGAGAACTTGGCAGCGGAGCACATGTGATCGAAGTGGAACTTGTCTGAATAAACGCAAAAACGGTCCCGTTTAAACTGCGGGACCGCTCTTTTTTATTGAATAATTTAAACCGATCCATCCCAAAAATCATCTATCATACGATTTCCATGGATCTTTCTCATCCTTTAACATCTATCCTACAGTTTGAAATGACTGACCTCTCCGAACAGTTCATCCGTCATGCTGCGGGAAGCTTCGGTCTGCTG
>JAEEKC010000005.1 GCA_016282215.1 Lachnospiraceae bacterium | reverse complement strand
TCATCATTCACGATATGGAAATTCTCTAAATGATCATATTTTTCCTTCATCCTGGCATACAGATGCTCGCCGAGCTCAATAGCATGGTAATCACACCCCGTCCGAAGGATCGGCTCAGTCGCCTGTCCCGTGCCGGGTCCGAGTTCCAAAACGGATTTCCCCGGTCCGATGCCGGCATATGCGATCAGCGCCTCAAACAGTTGCTCGCTATAGCGCAGGCGGTAGCGGTCAAATTGCTCGGGTATGGTATCAAAGACTTTCCGAAACTCTCCCTTATAGCCTTCTACCCTGCTGCATTCCAGCTCTAAGCATTTCCATTCTTCGCCGTCTATGGGATAGATCTCTGTCTCCCCGGTATCCTTAAATCCGCAGGCCAGATAGCATTTCAGTGCCGGCGCATTTTCTTCAAACACGCCGATGGTCACTTTTTTTGCCCGCATGATCCCGAACGCAAAATCCAATGCCAGACTGACCATCTGCCTTCCAAGTCCCTGTCCGCGCCTTGCGTCATCTAAGATCACATAACCAAACCTCACGGTATCTAAGTCGTTTTTATCCGGAAACCGGATATTCAGATGACCCGCGATTCCCTGTTCATCATAAGCCGTAAAATGATAGACGTCTTCCGCACCTTCGGAATTGTCATACTGATCGTTTAGATCAAATGGCGTGATGGGGTAATGATCGAACCTGTCTGCACACCAGAAACGAAAGATCCTCTCGTTTTTGATCCAGCTGACGATCGTATCCGCGTCACTTCTTCGATAGGGACGTAATCTGAGCATCTGATACCTCGCTTCTTTCTTTTCTCACTGTTTTTTCAGCACATATAGACGCTTTTTATTATATCTCATTCCCTCTTCTTTGTACAGACAAATGCCCCACTATGCCATGAAACCGACAAGATATCTTGCAACACAAATACGGGTAAGTCATGGTCCAAAATATAGAAAGCAAGCGGGAGCAGCCCCAGGGTTGCTCCCGCTCGTTTCATGTCTGAGTCTTTTGTTTATTTCCACTTCAGGCTCGCCTCGCCGCGAACCTTCTTGGTAAACAGTTTCTGGTATTTCGTCTTTACTTTTTTCGGCAGTTGAATCTTTGCCTTCTTCGCCATATTCTTGAATGCTGCGCTTCCAACCTTACTCAATACCTTGCTCTTTACAATAACTGTTTTCAGCTTTTTCTTGCCTTTGCAAAGGTTCTTCGGAATGGTCTTTACATTCTTACCGATCGTAAGCTGCGTCATCTTATCGCATCCCTTGAATGCGCCGGACAATATCGCCGTCACCTTCATATCCTGATCATCGATGCTGACGGTTGCGGGAACGGTGTATTTAGACTTTGTTTTTTTGCTCGGTTTCTTGTAAGATACCTTGTCCTGAGCAGTAATCTTGTATATTGCTCCGCCTACTTCAACCTCATCACCGATCTTATGCGCCGATGTCTGCGTAGCAGGCTGATTTTGCCCTGAAGGCTGCCGGGTCCCGCCCTGGCCCGTGGGCTGCTGGGTTCCGCCCTGACCTGTCTGCTGTCCCTGCCGGGAAGCATTCAGTTCTTTCCAAGCTGCTTCTGCCTTTGTCAGAACCGAAACGTTGGTAACCAGCTTTTTCGCATCAGCGGAAAGGGCATCATAAGCCTTTCTTGCCTTCTCGATCGCTTCATTGCTGCCAACTGTCACAGTGCCGATGGCATCGATCAGATCCCTGACCTGAGCAGCTGCTTTCTCGGCCTCCTCTGTACCCGCCTCTTTCTTTGCAATATATGCTTTTACATCGTCACGCTTCAGTGCCTCAACCAGATTATCGTATGCAGCTGTTTTTTCAAAATACTCCTTTGCGCCTGCGGAGAGGGCATTGTATTTTTCCTGGAATGACACGATCTTTTCAGGAGAAACGGTTGCCAGATTACTTGAATCTTCGGAATCAAAATCCTCAACGGAATCTTCTATTTCTTCAACAAGACCCCGATATTCCTTATAATATGCATAAACGTCAGCATCCCCCATCTCCATTTTTACGGTAACCGTAAAATTCACAGGCTTCGGTGTAGGGGTATCACTATATTCCTCTGAGTCGAAATAATATGACAAATGAATGATCAATTCATCACCTTTTTGAACCTCATATCCTCCTGCCTTCTTATTTCCCGGAATAACTACTCTTTTTCCTCCCTGTACAATGTACGTATACACGTCAACATCTTCACTCCAATTGTTGCTTGCGGAAAAACGTACAATCCCCGTTTCGAAAGCTTTCACTTTGACATACTGACCGCCATCCCCTTCATAACAATATGCATCAATCTGTTTCGTAAAGCTGTTCTGATTATTCAAATTGGCTTCCGGAATCTTATTGATATATAGGGATTTCCCTTCAGCATAGGAACCGACTCTAACGGTAATAGTCACTCCCTTTTCAAGATGAACCGCACATGAACCGCTATCATCTATTAACTCGAGACTTTCACCACTAGTCGAATAAAGAGAGATATTGGCATATTGATCTGCGTAAAACTCATAATCCGCCGTTTCTCCCGGCGTGAATGTATAGTACTCCTGATCTGTCAAGAGATTTTTACCGGCTGTTAAAGACGCGGTGATGTCTTTCTTCTCGATTGTCACTGTACAATTATCATATTGCGTGACCT
>JAEEKC010000172.1 GCA_016282215.1 Lachnospiraceae bacterium | reverse complement strand
GAAGCTGACCGGTGTACCCCGGTATGACGGGCTGAAGAGTGATGATAAAAAACAGATCCTGATCACACCGACCTGGAGAATGCAAAGTGCGGTTCCCATCCGCGGAAGCGAAGGTTACCAGCGTGATTACAACCCCATGTTCAAGGAAACGCCCTATTACAGGATCTACAACGGGCTGATCTGTGACAAGAGATTGTTAGAGGCTGCTAACAAATACGGTTATAAGATCAAGTATGTCCTGCATCCCATCGTCAGCAGCCAGGCCAAAGATTACACCCCGCCGGAAGGGGTGGAGGTCATTCCGGCTGTCGGTGACATGAGCTATGAAAAACTGTTCTGCGAATCTTCCCTGATGGTCACGGACTTTTCCGGTGTGCAGTTTGATTTTGCCTACATGAAAAAACCGGTGCTCTATCTGCACCATAAGGATATCCCGCAGCATTATGAAGAAGGCAGCTTTTTCTACGACACCATGGCTTTCGGCGAGATCGCGAGGGATAACGAAGAACTGATCGACCTGCTGATCGAATACATGAAAGACGGCTGCCCGATGAAAGAAAAATATCAGCAACGGGTGGATGATTTCTTCCATTACCATGACCACAACAACTGCGAGAGAATTTATAAAGTTATGCAAGAGTATCAAGATAAATATATCTTACGGAAATGATGTGATGAATTAAAAATGTGGAGCCGATAAATTACCAATCAATAAAGGCGGGAGACAAAAATGAATTTCAAGAAACTGAAAAAGAAATGCGTTAAAAAACTGAAAAAGGAGTATCGCATAGTCCGCAATGATCTGTCCCTTAGTGATGTCAGAAAGCGTGCAATCCCTGTTGCGGAGCAGCTGATCAGCCTGTCTGAGGGAAAAGAGAAGGCCTGGAAAGATGAGCAGGTAAAGCTGCAGCTTGAGGAATTGTTTTCTCTTTGCAAAGAAAATTATATGCTGCTTTGTGATCCGAAATTCATGCCCTATCTGGAAAAACTTTTTTTGGACACCTGGGAGATGGAAAAGCAGGTGGATGACGCAGAGATGAAACAGGTGGTAGAGCGGTTCATTTCTTTTGAAAATGAAACCATCAGAAAGCGCCTGATGAAGTATTATCTTAAAGGGGAACTGCCGCGGATCTACGCAGAGGCGGCAAAGAAACCCATGGAGAAAAAGACCGTCTTTTTGCAGCCCACAAGAAGGCTGAATGACAGCTGCAAACTGATCTTCAGAAGATTAAAAGAAGAGACGGAGTACGAACCGCATCTGCATGAGCTTCTCAGAAACCAGGTGCCGCGGTGCTGCCACTTTTTCCTCGCAAAGCGGTTTATCGAGGACGTGGCAACCTGCAAGGCAGTTTTCATTCATGAGTCCAACAATATCATGAGCCATATCAAATTCCGGGAGGGACAGAAGGTCATCCAGCTCTGGCATGGCTGCGGCGTTTTGAAGAAGATCGGACTGGATACCTACGGAAGAGAACATTATAAGAGCATGAAGAGTTATTTAGAGTATCCGGAATATAACTATTTTTCCATGGTGACCATTGCAAGCCCCGCTTTGACGGATCTGTTCTCAAGGTTTATGGGGATCGATAAAGAGTCCGGTGTCATCCAGCCCATCGGCGTCAGCAGGACGGATGTCTTTTTTGATGAAGAATATATCAAAGATTCCTTCGATAGCCTGCACCGGATCGTGCCCCAGTCCGTCGGGAAAAAAGTGATCCTTTATGCACCGACCTACAGAGGCCTGACGCCGCACCGCTATACGCCGGATTGTCTGGATATCGGCGCATTTTATGAAGCATTTTCCAAAGATTATATTTTGGTATTCAAGCATCACCAGACAGTCAAACAACTGCCGGAGATCCCCGAAGAATATAAGGATTTTGCCTTTAACTTAACCCATGTAGACGGGCTGGACATTAACAAACTGATGACAGTCGCGGATGTGTGCATCTCCGATTATTCTTCGGTAGTATATGAGTATTCTCTGTTCGAAAAACCGCTGCTGTACTATGTCTATGATTATGACGAGTACACCTCCGACCGTGGCATTTATCTGGAGTACTTAGAGGATACGCCGGGCCCGAAATGCAGGACCAACGAAGAGATGATCGACTATATCAAAAACCTGGATACGAAATTTAACAAGCAGGAGATCACCGACTTCAGGAATAAATATATGTCCGCATGCGACGGACATGCGACGGACAGAATCATGGCTTACGCTTTATCCTAACGAAAGAATGATCAATAACAGGAACCTTTTATGTACATGATAGCAGGCCTGGGCAACCCGGGCAGGAAATACGAACATACCAGACATAACAGCGGATTTGATGTTGTGGATGAGCTGGCAGATAAGATGGGGATCACGGCATTCGGCAGTGAGCGCAGGGCGCTCGTCGCCAAAGGATATTACGAAGGCAACAAGGTGCTTTTGGTAAAACCCCAGACTTTTATGAACAACAGCGGCGAATCCATCCGGCCCATCGTAGATTATTATGGTATCGATCCCGGGACGCAGCTGATCGTGATCTATGATGATATTGCCCTTGATCCCGGCATGGTCAGGGTCAGAAAGAGCGGCAGCGCCGGCGGACATAACGGGATGAAAAACATCATTTTACATCTCGGAACGCAGGAGTTTTGCAGAGTCCGCGTCGGTGTCGGTAAAAAACCGCAGCAGATGGATCTGGTCGATCATGTGCTCGGGCATTTTTCACCGGAAGACAGAAAACTCATGGATGAAGGTTTTGACAAAGCGGTGGTGGCGACCCTGATGATCCTGACTCAGGGCGCGGACGCTGCGATGAACTATGCAAACCGGAAAGTTGTATCAAACACTGCAGCAGAGAATGGATGAATCTCTGTGTAACAGGAAGCAGATCATAGGAGTACTGATTTACCCAAAGGCTTCCCCCTGGGG
>JAEEKC010000021.1 GCA_016282215.1 Lachnospiraceae bacterium | reverse complement strand
ATGGATGACTACAACCGAGGTTCCCATTCCGTTTATAAGCTCACATACCATATCATTTTTGTCACCAAATACCGAAAAAAAGTAATCACGGATGAGATTGGTGATTTCATGAAAGATATGGCTGATTATCTATGTAACCGGATGAACTGTACTCTTATATCTGCCGAAACAGATGAGGACCATATGCATCTGCTTGTATCGATGCCGCCGGATATCGCTCCTGTGAAACTTGTTAACATGGTCAAAACGCAGCTTTCCAAGGAAGTGCGCGCCAATTACACTGAGCATGTGGAAAAGTATCTGTGGAAGGATTCCTTTTGGAGCGCAAGCTATTTCTGTGCAACTACGGGATCGGTTTCAATGGATACCGTCAAGTCATATATCGAAGGACAACGCACCGACGAGCACAAGCGAAAATATGTCAAATCAGGGAAGTACAAAAAAGCGATTCATCCATCAACCGACATGCGTCGGAAGGGGTTTTCTCGCTGAGTTATTATAATCCTCCAGAAAATGATGCCGCACGCCGTTCTTTTTATATTCAATGACGGTGTCCAGATTCACGTTTTCCACGCTCCTGAATATGTTCGACTCCACATAGGGATTAATCTTTTTCAGTTCTGCGATCAGTTTCTTCGTTTCGAGCCGCATGCTCGACGTAGTTCCGTCCTCATGACAGGTTGTGCAGGTATCCGTAAAATGGCAGGCACATTGCAGAAAATGCAGCTCATTATAATCCCGCCATGCACAGATATCCGCCTCGCGGATCAGATACATAGGGCGGATCAGTTCCATTCCTTCAAAGTGAATGCTGTGAAGTTTCGGCATCATCGTCTGGATCTGTGCCCCGTGGATCATCCCCATCAGGATCGTCTCGATCACATCATCATAATGATGGCCCAAAGCGATCTTGTTACAGCCCAGTTCTTTTGCCTTGTTGTACAGATAACCCCGCCGCATCCTTGCACACAGATAGCAGGGACTTTTTTCTATGGTATCTACCGCATCAAAAATCGTGCTTTCAAAGATCGTCACCGGAATACCGAGCGCCTCAGCATTGCTTTCGATCAAGGCCCTGTTTTCCTTATTGTATCCGGGATCCATCACAAGAAAAGTCAGTTCAAACTCCATCTGCCTGTGGCGCTGAATCTCCTGAAACAGTTTCGCCATCAGCATGGAATCTTTGCCGCCGGAGATACACACAGCGATATGATCCCCGTCTTCGATCAACTGATAGGTCTTACATGCTCTTGCAAAGGGTGAAAAAAGCTGCTTATGGAATTTCTTCTGAATACTCTTTTCTGCGCGTTTTTTTCTTTCTTCTTTATCCTGTTCGCTGTTCATCCCGGCTCTGACATAGCCGACATATCCCTCCGACAGACTGTAGCATTCCCGGCCGCCGAAACATTCCATCGTTTCGTCAAGTTCCCTTGTCCTGCGTCCGATCTCGCAATAAAATATCAGTTTCTTATCCTTTGGAATCTCAGAAAGTTTACTGCTGCTAACCAGGTCATCGACAAAAACGGAAACAGCCCCCGGTATCATGCCGTAGGCCGTCAGGCCCTCATCCCTGACATCGATCAGAACATAAGAGTCTTCCGGCAATTCCTTTAATTTGTTATAAGTAATTTCTTTCATACCATCACGCTATGCTTTACATCTTACAGTTTCTTGATCTTCACCTTCTTCGAAAGCCCCTTCTTGTAGAAGAACTTCTTGTATGCGCTGAGTTTGCTCTTCTTGACATAGATCACAACCTTCTCGCCAACGCCTCTAAATGCTTTGGACGCAACGGTTTTCTTCGTCAATTTTGTAGTTTTTATCTTGATCGCTTTCAGGTATTTCAGTCCCTTGAAGGCATTGTTCTTAATTTTCTTCACGCCTGCCGGGATCACGATCGTCTCGACCTTCTTGCACTTCTTGAACGCGCCGGCCGAAACAGAAGTCACTGCATATTTCACGCCATCGATGGTCACGCTTGCCGGAACCTTGATGGTTTTGGACTTCGTATTCGTACTTACCGCAAACTCTACCGTCGGAGTCTCTCCCTCTTTGGACGTGACGATCACTTCAGCTTTTTGTTTTGCCGCCGTCAGTTTCGTTCCGGTCGCTGCTGCCTTCGGCTGATCTGCATCCTGATTACCGGAATCCGGATTTCCTGTCTCCTGATTACCGGTTCCTGCATCGCCGGATCCCGGCGTTCCTGTCCCCGGATCTGTTGCTCCCGGATTCGTGGTACCGGGATTCTCCGTGCCCGGATTTGTCGTACCAGGATTTGTTGCAGAGGAATTGCCGGATCCCGAATCACCTGCTTTCACTTTCGGAATATCCGTCACATCCATCGTCTGCTGCGTAAACTTCTCATTTGCAAAAGTCGCCGTGTAAGTGGTCACGCCCATCTTCTCTGTCGTGGCGCTTTCCTTCACCGTGGCCTTGATCTTTGATGCCGCATCGCTTGCATCATATGTTACCGTTTCACTGATCTTATGACCGGTCGTCTCCGCGCTGCAGCCCTCTCTTTTGCAGACCGCCGTTGCCGTACATGTATGCCCGTCATCAGACCAGCTGTAAGTCGGCGCACCATAGTCATGCCCCTTCGCAGCTATCACCCCGGACCCGGCCTCGATCTCATGCTCCCCGGCAGCATCTGAAAAATGCCTTCCGCAGGTTTCGCAGGTCCAGCCTGCCACATGTCCGCTCTCCGTGCAGGTTGCCGCCACTGCATCTTCCCAATGGTTATCATGACCCGACGCCGGAATCACCCAGGCTCCTTCCTCAATCTCATTCTTCCCATCGACATCGGAAAAATACCTGCCGCAGTTTTCACAGGTCCAATATGCACTGTTCCCAGATACCGTACAGGTTTCTGCCGACGCATCCGTTCCCGTCAGACTGTGCCCGGTTGGCTTCTTCTCCCATGAGCCTTCCTCGATCTCATGCTCCCCGGCAGCGTCTGAAAAATGCCTGCCGCAGTTACCACAGGTCCAATATGCACTGTTTCCGGACACCGTACAGGACTGCGCCGAAGCATCCGTTCCCGTCAGATTATGACCGGTTGCCGGAACCACCCAGGAATTCTCAGCCACCTCATGCTCCCCATTTGCATCGGAAAAATACCTGCCGCAGGTTTCACAGGTCCAGTATGCACTGTTCCCGGATACCGTACAGGTTTCCGCAGCCGCCTCCGTCTCT
>JAEEKC010000004.1 GCA_016282215.1 Lachnospiraceae bacterium | reverse complement strand
GGAGAAATCTATCTTTACGTTTGTTGTCTCGGGCGCTTTATTCCCTTTGTTGTACCCGCTGATCATTCCAATATCATCGGTCTTCGCAATACTTTTTCTCTCCGAGCTGTCTCTGTCGATATCTCCCTTGGAAAGTTGAACCACAGTCTCAACGGTTGAGTTTTTGCTCAACATAACGCAATCCCCTGACTGACTATTTATAGCCAGCGGTATTCTGAAATGCACCTTCTTCAGAATGGGATCGCTTTGCTTCTCGCGATCATCATGTATCTCAATTTCTTGTATCAAAGCACGATAAAACTTCTTCTTTTCAGGATCCGTCATTTTATCATATACTTTATCAAATTTTCCTAATATTTCATAGACGTTTTTTGCAGATACTTTCCTGGCTGCTGCCTCTTCCAGACAAATATTTATATTCTCTACATTCTGTTCCATATCGTTGATCTTATCATAAAGATCATCAAGGCGCTTTGTCATATCAGCATACTTTCAATCATAGTGTCTATCACTTACATCAAGCTTATTGCGCAAGGCTATATCTTATCTGAGTCACTTTAACTCAGTAATTCGGATTTGCTGAGTCATTTTGACTCTGATTTCCGAAAATATCAACCTTATTTTCTGTATTTGAAAAAAGCCACTCGATTATATTTACGTATATACCAGTCTTAACTGAAAAAAAGCGGGAACCCGTTTCCGGATTCCCGCAGTCATATGACACCTTATTTCTTTTTCTTGAAGCTAAACTTCGATTTCTTTGCGCCAACTTTCTTCAGTCTCTTCACCCACTTGTTAAATATTTTCTTATTCTTGGCAAAGATAATGAATTTCGTCTTCTTCGTTGCGCCGGCAAAGGCATTTGCACCGATGGATTTCAGTTTATTGGCATTGATCTTTACGGTCTTTAATTTCTTATCACCGCTGAATGCCTGTTTTTCGATCTTTGTCACTTTAGAGGCTGACAGATCCACCGTCTTTAATACCGGGCATGCCTTGAAGGCGCCCTTTTTGATGGTCTTTATCTTACTGCCCTTTGCCTTTACGGTCTTCAGTTTCTTGCTGCCCGCAAAGGCCTGTGTACCGATAGTTTCAACCGACTCCCCTAAAATAACGCTCTGCAGGTTTGTGGTGTTCTGGAATGCACCGTTATCGATAGCCGTTACATTCTTTCCGACCGTAACCTTTTTAACCTTCGTGTTTCCTGCAAAGGCAAACTCACCGATCCTTGTAACCTTGTACTCTTTACCGGCTGCATCCTTGATGGTATCAGGGATCACGATCGCCGCAGCCGTAGAGTTCTTGCCTTCCTTCTTGTAGGTTACTTCACCGGGTACTGAGCCCATTGCTGCTTTGGTCACAACAAAGGATGTATCGCTGCCCTTGGAGGTGCTGCCTGATGCATCCGTAATAATATCGCCCACCTTAGCCGGTGTCGCCGGTGTGTTCGAAGGCTTTGGATCTTCCTTGGCTGCCGGTGAGGGCTCCTGTTTTTCGGGCGCAGGCGGCTCTGCAGACGGTTCTTTGGTAACAGTTACAGAACAAACTGCTGTGTAAGTTTTTCCGTCATCCGACTTCAGCATAACGGTTATGCCTGCTTTGCCAACTCCAATGGCCTTCACGCTGCCGTTTGCATCGACAGCAGCAACTCCCGTATTGCTGCTGGCAAAGGTGACCCTGCCTTCATGCGGCGAGGTATAATCGATACTGTCCGTGCCCCCGACAATCATCTCAAGAGCTGTAGGCAATACTTCAATATCAGGAACCTTCCTTTCTCCTGTTACGTTAACATTTGCCGAAACGACAGCTCCTGTGGCTGCATGTGTAGCGTAAAGAGTTGTGGTTCCCTTATTCACACCGATCACTACACCATTTTCGACTGCAGCAACAGTCGGATTTGCCACATGATATGTCACGGTATCACCATTTCGGAAAAGACCACCAAGATCCATATTAAAGTTGATCTTTGCTCTCTCATCCACAGCTACATTGATTTCCTCAAGCGACATATTCATCGGTGTCAGCAGATCAAAGTCAGCATATTGCAGATTGCTCAAATACTTCGTATTGTAGAACGTATCGTCGCCAACCTCCTGTGCAACCTGCCTTTCTGCATCTACACGTGCGGTGACAAAACCGAATTCTTTCATCATTTCAGCCGTAATACCGACCAGCACCTCACGTTCTTTTGTTTCTCCGGCTTTCAGGGCGATCTGCTCGGAATAAAGCCTTCCCTCTTCTCCGGCAAACATATCTGACATATTTGCCGGCCCCCAAAGCTGGATATTCAGCGTATCTCCCTCCTGCGAATCGGCATTACCGGTATTGGTCACGGTAAATTTCGCAAAGAAATCATTCGCCTTCTGGCAGGTTGTAACTTCCGATACTTCATACCGTGGCTCAGCCACGATGGGATCGGAAACAAATACATCTTCCTCACTGTAATAAATCGTATTCTCAGCGTCCTTCATCTCCTTTGCCACCGCCCAAAACGTCAGACCGTCTACGTCATCAGGCAGCTGATACACAAAGGTATGAACCACGTCTTTGTTCGTTACAAGTTCCTCGGTGATCACCTTTTCACCTATCTTGTACTCGTCGCTTGTATTCAGGATTGTCTTATCTTCGTCAGTATAGACACTCTGCTCATCTCCGGCATACAGGGTCAGCATATAACCCTGGGCGGTATTCATTCCATTGTTGGCCACCGTAACATCTATGGTTACATCGTCGCCGCCCATCGGATGTGTGACGGGAACATAGGTTGTTGACTGCTGCTCAATTCCCTCTTCATCCTGATAGCTGATCGTTTCCACCTTGTTGATATCAATACTCTCCGTCTCCACACTGCCGCAAGGCTCTAAGACATCAGCAACCAGAGCCATATCCGTGATCTCAATAGGCATGAAATCCACCTGGCCGTTATAACGAGCATCCGCTTCAACTTCTTTGAGTTTTTCACGGAAACGGTTATGAACCGTGATCAGGTTTTCACCCGACATAGCCACATTCATTTCATCATTGCAGAAGCCTTCATGGGTGATCTGATAGGGCTTCGACCATTCGGATAGCTCGCTGTACTCAGCTCCGTTCTCACTGACCGTCCTGTGCGGTACATATCCGGTACCGAAGATTTCCTGCGCAGCATTTCCTTCTTCGTCTGTCACGGTTTCCGTCCAGAGAACATAAAGATTTCCCTTATCATCCTCTACTGCCTTAAAGTCAGCCGACTGCATGGAGGAATTGGAATCTTCCTTCTTTATGAATACCACTCTGGGCTCTGCATACATATTGGCAGTTGTTCCGTCCTCCAGATATATGTAATTCTCCCCTTCCTTACCTCCGTTTTCCATCGTCTTCAAGGTACCGTTTGGATTGACACCATTTTCCAAAAGCGCATCAACATCGATATAAACCACCTTCTTGCCATCACGATACCAGTAAAGTCTGGTATGCGACATCTCATCCTCCGTTCCCTGATTTACTGTGGAACGGAAGAACTGCGGCATGGTATCGGACACATCATTATCGGTCAGCTGTATCAGATATCTCGTTTCATGTTTTTCAAAATCATACACGTGAAGGTACAGTTCCTTGTCTGCATCCGTATCACTTACGCCGTCCTTGTCTACCGTATATGAATAAACCACCAGCCCATTGTCATTTATAGCCGCAAAATCAGGGATTGCATATCGTTTCATAATACGGTCACCGTTCTCATCCCGCTCGGTCGACAGGAACGTGGGTGAATTTAAGAAACGCTGGCCGCCATATTCGTTGATCAGATACTGTTCTGATTCTTCAATATCATAAAACTCATCATAATAAAAATCGTTAAACAGCCATCCGGCAGGTACGGTGCGATCCGGCTTTCCTTCCATCTTGTCCTCATCAGCCTCTGCATTGTAGATCATATAACATACCACGCAGTCATTGGTGTAAGGATTGATGTAATCGGTAAGTTCTCCATCCTGCATTAAAATTCGATCACTCTTCAGATACAGGATCATGGCATCGCCTGTCATCTCATCGCAGACAACTCTGGGACTGGCATCATAAGCCGCTTCTGTCTTGTCATTTGCTATCTGCATGATCTCGGTATCAATAACGGTTTTCCCTTCGGACTCCTTTGTTTTGATCTGATTATTCTCATCCAGGGTGATAAAGGCCGCATAGACCTCCATGCTGTTTAAGTAGTTTTCGATCTGCTCATTTGTTTTAAGCTCAGTGGCCGGCTCTCCTGAAGGGGATACCCAGGACACCAGCACCCTGCCATCCTTCATCTGTGCGATGGAAGGCATAAAATCGCCGGTACCGTCATTTGCCACCGCGACAGGCGTACTCCACAAACCGGTATCTGCATCATATACCGAAAGCTTCAGCGTGGTCCGCTGCGTATCGCCCTTGGAATTATCACTGTCGATAAACGCAAGCATCAGGGTCTTTCCGTCGGAAAGTGTGATAACCTGGGCGTCCGGTCTTTCATATGCATCCTGGGCCAACACTTTTACCTTGTCCTTAGAAGGCTTGAAAGCCCCCCGCAGGATCATCCTGTTACCCTTCCAGACGGAATCTTCACCGCTTCCCTCACGAAGAGCGAGCGTCTGGGGATTCGGATCATCCGGCGTAGAATCAATGGATTCCGGATTTGAATAGTATTCAAAGGTACCAAATGGCCATCCCGGGAACGTATACATAAGCGGAATGGAGAACAGGAACAGATCTATGATACCTCCTGCCGACAGACTGATAAAGAATCCGTAGTCTCCATGCGGATCTGTCGGCTCCCAGTTTGCGATCATATTCACCTTGCCTGCAAAACGTATTCCCAGTGTACCGCACAGTCCGACACCCGCGCTGATCTGCCCAAAACCATAGCCGCGTATGACCCCATTTAACGAAGTGATACCGTCTTGGATGCTCTTGCTTCCGTTC
>JAEEKC010000171.1 GCA_016282215.1 Lachnospiraceae bacterium | reverse complement strand
TCAAAAGAGTGATCATCACAGGAATTGATGAATCCTACGTATATGACGATACACCTGTTCAACCTGTGCCTGTATTGGATGATAACGGCAAGGTTTTAACTGAAAATGTGGATTACCGGGTCACATACTCAAATAATAACGGAATCGGTGATGCCTGTTGCGAGATCACCGGTCTTGGGAATTACACCGGTACAAGGAAGGTTTACTTCACGATCAGAAGCAGTGAAGAACCTGAGCCTGTGACCAAGGATCTTCGAAATGCCACAGCCGGCGGTATAGAAGATACGTATGAATTTACCGGATCGGATATTATGCCAAAACCGGTTGTACAGTATGGATATGATGTGCTGACGGAAAATGTGGATTATACGCTCGAATACAGTAATAACAAAAATGCCGGTGACGCGTCTGTTCAGATAAACGGAAAGGGTGATTACAAAGGGACCATTACCTGCAATTTCCATATCAATACAAAGGATATCAGCAGCGTTTCTGTAGGAAGCATCGATGAATCCTACACATATACAGGATCCGAGATCACACCGGAGCCGGTTCTGAATCTTGATGGCTTGCAGCTTACAAGCGGTACGGATTATACGGTTTCTTATCTCAATAATACGCTGGCCGGCACCGCAACGTTGACGATAACCGGTATCGGTAATTTTACAGGAACGAAAGAGATCAGTTTTTCCATTGTGGAAAATACGACGAATCCGACTGATCCGGCAAACCCGACTGACCCTGTAAACCCGACTGACCCGACTAATCCAACCGATCCGGTAAACCCAACCGATCCGGTAAACCCGACAAATCCTGCTAATTCGGTAACCCCTTCAGTCAATCCGGGTACAGATCCTTCGCAGCAGAATCCTGATGATCAGTTTGACGAAGAAGGTGACGAGGACGACGAGGATGATGAGGATCCGATAGAAGAAGGAGATATCACAGTCGATAATCAGGATACCGGTTTATATGAGGTGTTGTCGACCGATTCCGGAAAAGAAACCGTTGCATTTGCAGGAGTAGGTGAAAATGATGAAAATGCTGCTACCGTAAGTGTTCCTGCAAAGGTCAGACTGAGTGATGGGAATTACTATAAGGTAACCGAGATCAGGGACAAGGCCTTTAAAGGCAATAAAAAACTAAAAAAAGTCACCATCGGAAACAATATCGTACAGATCGGATCAAATGCATTTAACGGATGTACCAACCTGACTACGGTGAATATCAAAGGCAGTAAACTGAATACCATAAAAACCGGTGCTTTTTCCGGGTGCAAAAAACTGAAATCCATCGTCATCGGAAAGGGCGTCAGAAAGATCGAGAAAAATGCGTTTAAGAACTGCAGTAAGATTACGGTGATCAAGATCAAAGTGGCGAACCCGAAGAACCTTACGATCAAGAAGGGGGCGTTCAGCGGCATTAATAAGAAGTGCAAAGTAAAGGTTTCCGGCAAATATCTGGAAGCATTTAAAAAACTACTGAAGAAGGCAAAACTGCCTTCCGCAGTAAAAGTTATGAAATTATAGGTAAATTTCAGCAAAAACACTTGCGCTTTTCTGATTCGTATGCTAAACTTCTAATGTTGTTTTAATGGAGGTGTAAATAAGTGGGCGTTTTAAGAATCATTTTAACCATTATTTTTATCATTGATTGTATCGGACTTACGATCATCGTATTATTGCAGGAAGGAAAATCTGCAGGACTCGGAACCATCGGCGGCGCAGCCGAGACATATTGGGGCAAGAACAAAAGCCGCTCCATGGAAGGCGCTATGGTAAGGATCACAAGGATCATGGCAATCCTGTTTATGGTATTGGCAGTTGTGCTGAATATGAAGAGGTTCTAAGCAACAGAGAGTTCAAAAAGAGAATTCATAATCCTTCCTCGATGCTGAGGAAGGATTTTTTTTAAGATATTCAAAGGTTTTAAGGAGTGTGAGAGCGGTGGCCAAAGAAGCTGTCAAGCTGATCGCGAACAACAAAAAAGCATATCACGATTATTTCATAGAAGATAAATACGAAGCTGGGATTGCCCTTTTTGGCACCGAGGTGAAATCCATCCGCATGGGAAAATGCAGCATTAAAGAAGCCTATATCCATGTGGTAAACGGGGAAGCCTTTATCTATGGCATGAATGTAACGCCTTATGAAAAGGGCAACATTTTTAACAAGGATCCGCTCAGGGAGCGGAAACTCCTGCTTCACAGAGTCGAGATCAATAAGATCGCCGGCAAGCAGTCGGAAAAAGGATATACGCTGATGCCGTTGCAGGTCTATTTAAAAAATGGTAAAGTAAAAGTAGAGATCGGCGTTGCAAAGGGTAAGAAACTCTACGACAAACGTGCAGATATTGCCAAGAAAGACTTAAGGAGGGAAACGGAAAGAGAATTTAAGATCAAAAATCTCTAAGTGATATTCCTAAGTGCCAGCTATGAGTTTATAATAATCCATTGAAAACTCTTAGTTTTATAAACGGGGCCGTACTGGTTTCGACGGGGATCTTGCAGCTGGAGAAGCTATCCGAAGGCGAAGGCGTTAACTCGCAAAACTTAAATACAAACGCAGAAGATAATTTTGCACTCGCTGCCTAATGGCAGCTGTCGCCTTTAGTGCACCCGCACATTAAAACGCGGCACCGACTATGCGGGAAACGACATATACTAAGCTTTGCGTATATGGGCGTATCATGAAGCTACTGAAACGCTGAGGGCGTCCGCCCCCGCAGCGCAGAGGGAATGTTAAACGGCTGACTATGATAGTAGAAGGACAGGGAATGGGTTTTCGGACAGGGGTTCGACTCCCCTCGGCTCCATTTTTAAGGATTGACGGATCCGCTTTTAGATATTACAATACTGAATCGATAGACTACTGATCAATTAACAGTGGGAGGATCGATTTGATCATACCAGTCGGTATACTACTGATCAATTAACAGTGGGAGGACCGATTTGATCATACCGGTCGGTATACTACTGATCAATTAGAGGATAGAGATGGATATTATAGAACTTTGGAGGATTTACTGGCCCTCCTGGACACCTGCGACCATTGCAGCAGGTTTTGTATTTGGCGGTTTATTCGGATTTTGTCTTTTATATCGCACAGTTACGGGAAAAATGAGACCCTTTCAGTTTTTCTGTGCCATGATGCTGTATACCTGGCTGTATTGGGTCTTTGCTTCGACAGTTTTTTGCCGTACGGAGTACAGTGAATATCATTACAGTCTGAAACTGTTCTGGAGTTATGAATTCATGCGGGCCTATCCGCATTCCTATATGCTGCAGGAGATTGTTTTGAATATTCTCATGCTACTGCCGGTGGGCGTTTTGTTTCCGGTAGCGTTTGACTGCAGGAAAATCTCTGTCACGGCATTGTTTGGATTTTTGTGTTCGACAGGGATTGAACTGCTGCAATTATTCACCAAACGAGGGCTGTTTGAATGGGATGATATGTTCCATAACACGGTGGGAGTCATTATCGGATATCTGATCGTGACAGGCGCTATGAAGATGAGTGAAGGCGGTCAGAGCATTGGCATGAAAAAATCCGCGTCCTCCTTCAGGATCCATGGGAGAGATGACAGGGCGGCTTAAAGGGTTTTTGCCCCTGAATGGATCAGGGCAGGACATTGAATATGTCATCTGCAAAGTGAATACAGATTTTCGTAAAAAGAAGGATAGGAGATGTTAACGCATTCCCTGTCCTTTATTGTTGTTTCGCCGTCAGCGACCAGGGCGGCAACCGCAAAAGACATGGCAATTCTGTGATCAAGGTAAGAGTTAAGCACAGCGCCCTTCAGATGCCCGGTACCATTGATGATCATGCCGTCATCTGTTGGCGTAATGTCAGCTCCCATTTTTCTCAGATTTTCCGTTACCGTATCAATGCGGTTTGTTTCCTTCACTTTAAGTTCTGCAGCGTCTCGAATTATGGTAGTGCCTTCTGCCATAGCAGCCATCACTGCGATCATGGGGATCTCGTCGATCAGTGTCGGGATCAGCGCGCCTTCTACAATGGTGCCTTTCAGTGACGAGTATTTGACGAGCAGGTCAGCCACCGGCTCGCCGGGAGCGTCCTTTTCCAGATTTCTGGCATTTTTTAGCTCGATCTTTCCGCCCATGTCAGAGACTACCTTCAGAATACCGGCGCGGGTTTCGTTGATGCCCACATTTTTGATCAAAACTTCCGATCCCGGTACCAAAAGTGCAGCAGCAATGAAGTAGGTGGCAGAAGAGATGTCGCCGGGCACCTGAATGTCCTGAGAAAGAAGCGTCGGTTCAGGCGTTATGGATGCGGTCACGCCTACTGAACT
>JAEEKC010000170.1 GCA_016282215.1 Lachnospiraceae bacterium | reverse complement strand
GTTCGTGTAAAGGGGCAATTCATCCCGCAACCGACTACGTCGGATGGGGTTTTCTTGCGAGATTATCATAAAAACAATATCGGCACTCAATTGGTAGTACGAAGTCCGGTATGAAAAACCGGAGTAACCAACTACTATCTAGTTTGGAAAGGGGTTAACATGAAGAAAACAGGTTTCATAACAAAAAGGATCATGGCGAGCGTGCTTTCAGCAACACTTGCAGTGACCATGCTGGCAGGCTGCGGCGGCGTCAGGACGGAAAACGATGACCGTGCGGATGCGCTTTCTTATGATGATGCTCAGGCGGAGATGAACACGCTTTTGAAAAAAGTCTCCGTATCCACAGTAGAAGATCCGATCCTGGATATCTATTCCGAGGAGGTTTCCGAGGCAGATGCACTGGCGGATATCGACACCTTCCCCATCACGGTCCGCGGAAACGGGGATATTGATATCGAAGTGGCAGCGGCAACCGAGATGAGTGCGGATGCGCCGGATGACTGGATGAATGAAGTGGCCAAGAAGTTTAACAAGGCCGGTTATACAGTAGGTGCTAAGAGCGTTTCCGTTTCGGTCCGCAAGATCACATCCGGTGAGGCGGTAACCTATATGAATGCCGGCGCTTATGAGCCGCAGGTGTTCGCACCCTCTAACTTTGCATGGGGTGAGATGCTGAAGGCTTCCGGTATCGGGATCACCAAGATCGAAGACCGGATCGCCGGAAATACGGCAGGTATCCTGATCAAGAAAGATGTCTATGATTCCTTTATTGAAAAATATAAAGAAGCAACGGTAGGCAATGTACTGACGGCATCCAATGCAGGGGATCTGACCTTTGCTTACACCAATCCCTATACGTCCAGTACAGGACTTAACATCCTGACAGCCATGCTCAAATCCTTTGACAATAACAATCCGCTGTCAGAGCAGGCCAGCCAGGCACTTCTTGAGTATCAGAAGTCGTCACCGCCGGTTGCTTATACCACGGCAGTGCTGAGAAACTCTGCAAAGAAGGGCATTATCAATGCCATGGTCATGGAAGAACAGGCTTATGTGAATACGCCGGAGCTGAAGGACTTTGTATATGTTCCTGCAGGAATCCGTCATGACCATCCGATCTATACCTTTGACTGGGACAGCGATGAAGAGGTGGAGGCAGCAAAACTCTTTACGGAGTACTGCAAAAACGAAGCATCCCAGAAGCTGGCTACGGAAAAAGGATTCAACAGACATGATGATTACCAGGCACAGGATCCCGGCCTGACAGGTGCGGAATACCTGGCAGCCCAGAAACTCTGGAAACAGAATAAGAACGGCGGCAAGCCCATCATCGCAGTTTTTGTGGCTGATGTATCCGGTTCCATGGATGGTGAACCGCTGAATGCACTGAAGAGTTCCCTGATCAATGCTTCATCCTATATCGGTTCCGATCATTATATCGGACTGGTAAGCTATGCATCCAAAGTTACCATCAACCTGCCGATTGAGCAGTTCGATGCAACCCAGAGAGCTTATTTTGCAGGCGAAGTAAAGAACCTGTCCGCAGTGGGCGGCACCGCCACCTATGATGCGGTTCTGGTAGGTCTGGATATGCTTGAAAAAAAAGCGAAGGAAGTGCCGGATGCGAAACTGATGCTCTTTGTGCTGACCGACGGTGACCAGAATGAAGGCTGGAGCCTTTCGAGGGTTACCGGTATTGTGGGCGGCCTGCAGGTGCCGATCTATTCCATCGCATATAACTACAGCAACACCGATGAACTTGAGCGCCTGTCCAATATCAACGAAGCAGCCATCATCAAGGCGGGCAGCGATGATATCGCAAACCAGATTAGAAATCTCTTTAACGTACAGTTATAAGATATGAAAAAGAAAAAGCTTTATCTTGAGATCATGCGGGTTCTGTGCATTTTAACAGTTTTGTTTTGCCACAGGCCCGCATATCATAGTACCGATATATTGCAGCCGGTGACGGTAAGTTATGCGGTCAAGGCCTTAAACAGCATCGTATTCCGCTGTTGTATCCCGATGTTCTTCATGATATCGGGAATCCTGCTTTTGGGCAGACAGGAGCCGGTGTCAAAGATTTTTACCAAAAGGATCCCGCGCATTTTGGGCGCCATGGTGATCGCTTATCTTTGCTATCTGTTCTGTTTTCCGGGGCGGCCGGATCTGCAGGCCATGATCAATCCGATCAACTGGTTCTTTTATGCTTACCTCGGCTTTTTACTGCTGCTGCCCATCTACAGATGGATCGCGCAGCAGTCCAAAAAGGACGAAGTGATCTATCTGCTGATTTTGATGTTCGTGGCCTATACAGGGTATGGTGTGATCGAAACCGCGGGGATCAATCTGCAGCTTCCGGTCAATATCCTGCATTATGCGAACCTGGACCGCTGGCCGAATGAACTGTGGGCACTGATGTTTCCACTGACCGGATATCTGATCACCCACCTGGAAGAAAAGGGCTTTTCGGAAAAAGAGCGAAAGATCTTCTGGACCGTAGTGACGGTGCTTGCGTTGTTATCGGTGATCGGGGCGTTTTTATTCTACCTGCAGGCGATCCGCACGGAAAACACGCTGATGAGGGACGGCGCCCAGCAGTACTTTTTATTTGCACCGTCCTGTCTGATCTTTGAGGTGATCAGGCGGATCTTAGAGCCCCGGGAAGATAAGATCCCCGAAAAAGCGGCGAAAGTGATCGAGATTTTGGGCGCATCGGTCTTCGGTATCTTTCTGATCGAAGTGCAGACGCCTTTTTCCTGGCTCATTTATGAAAAGATCGAGCCGTTCCTTGTGCCGGTCCTCGGACCTTATTTTCCCAGCGCGGTATGCGCGGTTGTGGAATTTGTATTATACGCGGCGCTCATCAGCGTTTTGAGACTGATCCCGCCCGTGAGGAAGATCCTTTGACCGGATGACGGCAATAAGAATTACGATTTGCAGTATTGGCAGTGTGATGACCTGAATAAGAATACTGAGCAAAATACTGAAAGATTTCATCAGAAAGCGATACAAATGACGCATATTGAAGGACAGGGAAAAAGAATAGAGAATCACAACCGCCGGGAGGAATTCTGGGGGACGTTCATTGCCATGCGCGAAAATCCCGAGATCTTAAAGCTGCAGCAATATC
>JAEEKC010000169.1 GCA_016282215.1 Lachnospiraceae bacterium | reverse complement strand
CTAAAACATTCGCAATCCGCTGATTTGCTATGCAAATCGCTACTTGCTCATGTTTTGCGGGTCACAATGTCAAACCCTCGTTTGTGCAAGCACACTCGGGTTTGTACCTTTTGACCCTATCATCAAAAAGAGTATGATAGAGAAAACCAATCTCTATCATACTCAAAATAGCCGTTTAATGCAAGATGAATTTTTCAGTGCGCCTCTACAGTGCCTATATTACAAGGCTTTATTGGCATTTTTTACCTTTTGGGCATTTCCCTTCTTCTGAACATCTGCATCAACCATATTCTTGACGTTCTCTGCAAGGGGCCTGTCGCCGACACCGGAAACATAGAAATTCAGCAGCAGTTCTTTTCTTCTGGCCGGTGTGATCATTTTTGCGCCTGTGATACGGTTTAGGTACTTAATGTACTCCTTGTCCATCTGCGCTTCTTTTCTGCGCTGATTCTTTTCTTCTGCCAGTTTCTTTTTCTCATTGATCTCATCCTGGCGGATCTTATTCGCACACGCCTGCTTGTATTGCTGATAATCAAGACCTTTTGCATCGGGACCGAGCATTTGTGCATCTTCTTCCCTCAGTTTTGCATTCAGGGCTGTGACCTTGGAATCAAACTGGCTGCGAAGGTGCTTCAGCGGTTCGGGATGATTTGCCAGATCCTTCCTGTTCTTCGGCGATTTATAGGTTTTTACCAGGTCATCCACTACCGTATGCTGCTGCATGATTTCGCAGGCCGCATTAAAATCGCTTTCTCTGATCACCGCTCTGTCCTGTGCATCCTTAAAGGCAGGAATGATGGAAAGTGCCAGCATGGAAGAAATGTTCTTTCTTGCAACGAAGGGGGAAGCGCTCTTCGATTCTTTCAGGAAGCGCTGAAGTTCTGTTTGCTTCTTGCTGACATCGATGAGTTTTTCGCCTGTCATCTCTTTTAATCGATCCGCATTTTCCTTCTTACCGAAATCCTCGTTGGCACGGATCAGGCCCTCGTCCGTTATTGTCTTTTCACGGACGGCGATCTCCAGATCCGATTTTTCCGTTCCCTGAATCTTGCGAAGGGCGGCCAGCCTCTTCATGGTCTCTACATTATTACGACCCTCTAAGGAAACCTCGCTTTGGAACCAGTGGCTGCGGCGGACTTCATTGGTCCGCTCCACAAGCTGGTCGGCAAGTTCTTTTCCCGCATTGCCCGTGGTTTTCAGGATGGCGAGCGCATCCAGACACTGTTCAAAATGCTCCCTTGCTTCTTTGAAAAAGCGAGTGCTTTTGCGGCCTTTCATATACCCGTCCGTTGCCTGATAGATCTCATTTAAAAGTTCGCACTTCTTATCCATGGTCACAAAATCAAGATCCATGTTATCGAGTTTTTTCAGGCTCTTAAAAAACTTCTGATAATCCGCACCGGCTCCTTTTGCCGTATCGAGGATCCTGCCGAGTTTCTGCAACTCTTTCAGTGCTTTGGTATATTTCTCATTGACATCCGGATTTTTACTTGCCTCGATCGTAAACGGCCGAATTACCACATCATACAATCTTGCAATGGTATGATCCTTGGTTGACCCCGGATCCGTATATCTGTTGTCAACGGCTGTTTTGAATAAGGGATTATTCTTCAGGGTTCTTGCGTAGTTTTCGATCTTTGAAGTGGAAAATGCACTCTTCTTTCCGGCATTTTTCGGGTCATTTGCTTCCTTCATCCAGTGGTAGGCTGCCACTGCCTTCGCTGCCGCTTCAATCTTTTTATCCTTGTCATCATTTCCCGGTGGCATAAAAGCGCCCCGGTGCGATGCAATATAGTTCTGTGCATGTTTCACAGGGTCTGCATTTTTGACCACAGATACGAACTGCTTTTCCATCGCATCTGCAATGCCGCCGCAATACCGCATGAAGGTCTCAGGCGTGCCTCGGAAATTCATCACTCTCGAAGGGGTGCTTGCCGTGATAAATCCTTTTTGGGCCTCTAAGATCGCATGTCCGACATCATAAGCGGTCTGTCCGTCTATTTCATCTCCTGCCTTGTGATTTTTGACAAACTGTTCGCAGGTTTTGATAGCGGAATTTAAACTGCTTTTGCCGCTGCGTCTGTCTATCGTGTTGGCCAGGCATTGCTGTGTCCAAGTATCATCAAGATAATTTTTTATCTTATCTTCCGCGGCATCACGGATATCCTTAATCTGTTTGTTCCAGGATTTCAGGGTTTTGAAAAAACCGCTGTTTGACAAGGCATCCTGCAGGACCTTTTTACCGAGCTGCGTCTGAAGTTCTGTTTCTGTCTGATTAAAGTTGTTATTTTCCTGACTTAAGTCTTTTTCTGATTTATGCAACTGTGCACTTGTCAGATCCCTAAGTTCATAATCATCTGCCTCATACCACCTGGGCATATAAACACAGTTTTCGGGAATTTTCAGATCCAGGCCCGGGTATTTTTTTGTAATATCTTTGATCCCTTTCGAAAAATTGATCGTCTGCCACATCGCCGGGAAGGTTCCGCAGATTTCATGGACACACCGGATCACTTCGGGATTCATGGAAAAGTTTTGCTTTATGTCCTTCATGGTCTGCTGCAGACCTTCATAGGCTTTCACGGCATCTTCGAGTGCCTTTTTCTGCTTTGTCTTATCCCCGATATCTTTGGACAGTGCGTTTAGTTTTTCTTCAAATTGCGTAAATTTCTCATGCAATTTTCCCGCCTGCTCTCTGACATGGTCTTTGACCTCATTGTCCTCTGATAAAACACGGGAATCATATCCCCGGTTTTTTGCAAAATAAGCCAGGTTATTACGCATCTCATGGAAATAGAGTTTGAGTTTCTTGTTGTTGTTTAAGTTCTGCGCCAAAACCGTCATGGCCATTTCTTTGCTGGCATAGCCGGGAACCTCAAGTGTCAGGGGATTTGTTCTGTCATAGTAATGCATCTTATGCTTTGCATTGTCCGCCTTGAAGAAATTCATCGTGTTATTTGCAAAATAAACACGGCTCTCCTCGGTATCAAATGCCCACTGTTTCATCCTCTGCTCTGTCGCTACGCTGGGATTTGTACTATCGTTTCTGAAGAAGGCATTTGGATGGTTTTTCGGCGCAAGGTCTTTGGCAACCTTATGCATTCGTTGGATCATCCCGATGCTCTGACCCATACGGATCGCCAGATCCTGTCTTTGCTGAAGGGTTCCGCCCGGATCGCGATCGTACAGTTTTTGATGATCGCTAATCAGATCGTTCAAAACAGCAACTTCCGTGTGCAGGGCAAGGCAAGCCTCGTGGAATTCTCCCGATCCCATGAGGTTACGATCATTGTCCCGCAGTACCTGGCCTATGGACTCTTCATATTTTTTCCACTCATTGCGCAAAAAGTCTTCATAGGGGTCGAGCATTCTGAGGGTGAAACTACCCAGTTCTGATCTGACAAAACGATCCATTTTCTTTTGACCGACAGACAGAGCTTTTCCGTCTCCGGAAACCTCATCCTGCAGGGATTTTCCGAAACCGCCGAGCCCGAGGCCGAACTTGTCTCCGACGCTGTCCATGGCCTGGCCGAAGGTCTGTGTGTCCATGCCCTGTTCAAAATCCTGATCGAACTGCTTCAACTGATTGTAGATCAGTTCATAATTATCATCCCTTTGTAAAAAGAGATTTTTAGCGGCAATGATGCTCTCTGCCATTTCCTGATAATCCGCATCTTTTCTGTCAGGATCATAATTCTCAAGCAGATTTGCAAATGCCGTTCCGGCTTTTGAAATAATCTGCTCCTGCTGCTTCAAAGCACGGTTATTCGGATGACGCCTGATCTGTTCTTTGAGTTTTTCGGAAATATGCTGCAGATAAGCAGCAAGGTAGGAAAGATTTTCCCTGGCATACTCAAATCCGTCGGGGTCTTCGTTATAAAGACGGGTTACCGCATTCTTCAAATCTTTTGCCTGCCCCTGCAGGGCGTCATTGTCTCTGATCTGCTCGTTTTCCTTCATAGTATCTGTCCTCCGTTTTTTTAATACCTGTTATGAATACAGCGGATTGTCTGATTCCGTTGCAGTCAGGCTGCTTTGCCCGGATAAGACGTAATTGACGAACTGCTGCGCCGTTCTTCCGGATACGCCGCCGTACATCATCTCGAATTTGTTAGCTTCTGCTAACAGTTCTTCTTCCGACAGGTTTAGTCCGGCTCGCTGCACCAGTTCAGTCACTATGTGGTTAAACTCTTTCTTGGTCGGTTTTGTATAACCGATGGTAAGACCGAACCTGTGTACCAGGGAAAGTTTTTCTTCCATCGTATCGGAATGATGGATGCCCTGGTTCATCTCCACGTCACGGCGGTCCTTCCAGGTTTCGTTGATCAGATGCCTTCTGTTGGATGTGGCATAGATCAGGAT
>JAEEKC010000168.1 GCA_016282215.1 Lachnospiraceae bacterium | reverse complement strand
TGCAGGGCGTCATTGTCTCTGATCTGCTCGTTTTCCTTCATAGTATCTGTCCTCCGTTTTTTTAATACCTGTTATGAATACAGCGGATTGTCTGATTCCGTTGCAGTCAGGTTGCTTTGTCCGGATAAGACGTAATTGACGAACTGCTGCGCCGTCCTGCCGGATACGCCGCCGTACATCATCTCAAATTTGTTAGCCTCTGCTAACAGTTCTTCTTCCGACAGATTTAGTCCGGCTCGCTGCACCAGTTCAGTCACAATGTGGTTAAACTCTTTCTTGGTCGGCTTCGTATAACCGATGGTAAGACCGAACCTGTGTACCAGGGAAAGTTTTTCTTCCATGGTATCGGAATGATGGATGCCCTGGTTCATCTCCACGTCACGGCGGTCCTTCCAGGTTTCGTTGATCAGATGCCTTCTGTTGGATGTGGCATAGATCAGGATGTTCTCCGGCCTGGTTTCCACGCCGCCTTCGATCACGGCCTTTAAGAATTTGTATTCTGTTTCATCTTCCTCAAAGGAAAGGTCATCCATATATATGATGAAACGGTAATTGCGGTTCTTGATCTGTGCGATCACCTCGGACAAATAACGGAACTGGTACTTATAGATCTCGATCATCCTCAGGCCCTTGTCATAATATTGATTGACGATGGCTTTGATGGAGGTGGATTTACCGGTGCCGGAATCACCGAACAGCAGCACATTATTTGCCGGCAGTCCCTTGCAGAAGGCTTCCGTGTTATCGATGAGCTTTTTCTTCTGCAGTTCATAGCCCACCAGGTCATCCAATATGACAACCTCCATGTTGTTGATGGGATAAATGACGGTGCCTTCGCCCTCTGTCCTGATGCGGAAGGCCTTGTTCAGTCCGAACATGCCCACGCCGTAGTCTCTGTAAAAGTCCGTCACAGCCGCAAAGAATGCGTCGGTATCCTTTGCACCTTCCAGCTTTTTGGAAAGTGCCCGGACTTTTTCGCTCACATTTTTATTATACATCAGTTCCGGTTTTCCAATGGCCGTGTAGTTCTGCAGAATGGAAAAACACTGAATGCCCAGGGCTTCTTCGATGGGCGCAAAATCGAAGTTAAAGAGTTTGCGAAAGACTTCATAGTCATTTTTGACAAAGGTATTGACGCTGGCGCCGTCTCTGGCCCCCATTTTTTCACAGGTGATGGAAAAAGGATTTTCGTTGGTGATCAGCAGAAAGGTCAGATAGTTATGCCAGAGGTTTTCATCAAAGGCATAATCCGTCGCCACCTCAAGGATCCGTTTTGTCTGTTCATAGATCTCCGCGATCAGGGTAGCGTTGTCTTTTGTCTTTTCTTCAAAGGCCCGGAAGATCCCGGACAGTTTCATTAAGATCGCATCTTCCGGCATGCTCCCGTATAGGATCAGTTTCGAGATTTCTCTGTACATGATTGCTCCTTATATATTGCTATTATTTTGATTACAAGTTTTTATTCCAAGTTTTCGATTACAAGTATTCTGCTCTATTTTGTCGTTTACACATTTTCTGCTCTATTTTTTTCAATAACAGATTGAACTCTGTTTTCTATTGTATACTACAATTCGTTTTATTACAAATGATCATTTTCCTAAAAAAGAAAAAGACTGTCGGATCCGAAACGGATCGACAGTCTCTTCTTGATGCGTCCTTACTCAGCGTCCGGCTTTTCAACCTGCGCGATGGCAGATTTGTTCATCGGGATATGGCAGTGTCTGTCGCTGCCGAATTCCACGATCACGGTACCCTGTTCTTCGTTGATATCAATGACCATGCCGTAAAAACCGCTGGTGGTCATAACGCTGTCGCCGATGGCCAGTTCGGAAAGCATGGCCTCGATGCGCTTTTTCTCTTTCTTCTGCGGCTGTGTCATGAAGTAGAACATCACACCGATCACAACAACATACAGTACAAGTACCAGACCTCCGGAAAAAGGACTCTGTGCTCCTGCGTCTATCAAAACACCCATTTTACTGTCTCCTTTATTCTTATGATATTGTTATTCTCTACGGTTTCACGAAGTCGCTTAAAACCGTCAATGGATATATTACCAATTCAGAGATAATTATGCAAGTATAATTTTTTCTTTACCGCCACTGCCCCGCCCCTCATCAGTCAGCTTCACTGACAGCCGTCTCGCCTGCCGGCTCGGTCCGCGCTGTGCAAGCGCCACTGGCGCTTAGCGCCCCCAGAGGGGGAAGCCTTTATCTATATTTTTCGGTATCGATTTTATTTCATATCAACAGTGAAAAACGATACGTTTATTCCACGCTTTTCAACGATTGCGCCATATCGATATTCTCAAGCTTCCGCTGCATCAGCAGGCTGACAAGGAAGGTGAACAGGAAGGTCAGCACGATGGAATACAAATAGCTTTCCCTGTGGATCACCACTTTGAAGTGGACCATATCCACGATGATCTGCGCCATGACAAATTTGTGCAGGAAAATACCGAGGACGAGTCCCGCCAGCACGCCGAACAGTGTCAGCAGGTAGTTTTCCCGAAATACATAGGAAGAAGTCTCGCCGGGATAAAAACCAAGCACCTTGATGGTAGCGATCTCCCGCAGACGCTCGGTGATATTGATGTTGGTCAGGTTATAGAGTACCACAAAGGCCAGTCCCGCCGCCGACAGGATCACGACCAGCACTACCAGGTTCAGGCTTTCCATCATATTGGTCATGCGCACCTTGAAATCCTCAAATACGGTCACGCCGGTCACATTCTTATTCTTTGCGATCTTTGTCTGGGACCGGTACACATCCGCGCCCTCCGGGAACATGACGTAGGCGGCGTTCAGGTCCAGGTCAAAATCTGCGGGGTTTACGATCACATAATTATAAACATGGTTCTCAAAAATGCCCGCTACTTTCAGCTGTACCGTTTCCATATCTTCACTGCGAAGGGTGATCTGATCCCCCTTTTCTATATGATAACGGTCAGCCAGTGCGACGCACAGAAGGATCTCGCCCTGCTTCGGCAGCCGGATCTCGATGCCGGTCCCCTCTTCATGAAGCCGGAAATACTTCGTAAACTCTTTTTCATCCTGCGGCGCCAGCAGCGAAATGCCTTTTGCCGCATCTTTCGTTACCAGATCCCAGGCACCGGTAGAAAGCAATGTATAGGTTTCCGTTTCCTCCTGAAGCAGTTTCAGCAAAGACGGCGGGATCTCCTTCTTCGTTCCGTTCTTAAAATCCACCTGGGCATCTGCCGTCAGGATCTCATCATACTGTGCTGCGGCAAATCCGGCTACGGAATCCTTCATGCCAAAGCCGGTCAGAAGCAGCGCTGAACATCCGCTGATCCCAACGATCATCATAAAGAAGCGCCGTTTATACCGAAAGATATTCCGCACGGAAACCTTGTGAAGGAATTTCATTCGGTTCCAGATAAAAGGCAGGTATTCAAAAAAGACACGCTTACCCGGCGTCGGTGCCTTCGGACGCATCAGGCTGGCTGCCGTCTCTGCCAATTCATAGCGGCAGGACAGATACGTGGTTCCGATGGAACAAAGCAGTGCCGTAACCAGGGAAGCGGCTGCTAACTTTTCATCAACGTAAAACTGCAGCGGCAGTTTTAAATACATCATCAGATAGGCATACCAGATCACAGACGGGAACAATATGATACCGATCCCATAACCGATCACACTGCCGAGGAAAGCGGCAAAACCACTGTAAAACGTGAATTTCCCCATGATATCACGGGGCGTATATCCCAGCGCCTTCAGGGTACCGATATAACCGCGCTGTTCTTCCACCATTCGCGTCATCGTCGTCATGCAGACCAGCGCTGCCACCAGGATAAAGAAGATCGGGAAAACCCTTGCCACCTGAGATACGATCTGGGAATCACTTTCAAAGCAGACATATCCGATATTGGTATCCCTGCCAAGCAGATAGGTATCCGGCTCCTTTAAGTCATCGAGCTCATCTTCTGCGTCGCGGATCTTTTCTTTGGCATCGGCGATCTTTTCATCAAACTCCGCTTTTCCGTCTTCATATTCAGCCAGGCCGTCTTCGTATTCCGCGAGGCCGTCTTCATATTCTTTTTCGCCTTCTTTTAAGTCCTTCTTTCCCTTTTGCAGCTCCTTTTTCCCTTTTTCAAATTCTGCTTTCCCGTCTTCATATTCTGCCAGGCCGTCTTCATATTCTTTCACGGAGGCATTCCATTTGGCAACGCCTTCCCCGTAGGCTTTCTTTGCCTGCGCGATCTTACTCTCGCCGTCTTTCAGCTGCGCCTCGCCTTCCCTGTATTCCTGCATCCCCTTGTTGTAATCAGCCAGACCTTTCTGATACTGGGCAACGCCGTCCTGATAAGCTGCCAGATTTTTCTGATATTCTGCCATGCCGGCATTATACTGTGCCTTGGACTGCTCCAGGGTCTGCCGTGCCTGGGCCAGCTGTGCCTTTGCGCCGGCCAGCGTTTCCGGATCCATCATCCCATAGGCCTCGGCTGCCATGAGTTTCTGCTCTTCGCCGGCCAGAGATTTTTCCCCTTCCTCGATCTGGGCGAGGGCATTCATCAGCTGCCCGGAAGCCTGATCAAGCTGCGCCTGTGCATTTTTCAGCGTTTCATCCGTCTCATCCAGCTGCTTTTTGGCCTGATCAAGCTGCATTTTTGCCTGAGAAAGCTTCCCTCTGTTATCTTCTAATTCCTTCTCGCCTTTTTCGATTTCAGCTGCCGCCATCTGCAACTGTTTCTTGCCGTCATCCAGTTTTTCCTTTCCGTCAGCAAGTTCTTTCGCGGCATCGGCCAGCTCTTTGTCAGCATCTGCTAACTTTCCTTCGTTTTTTGCGATCTCGCTTTTTCCGTCATCGATCTCTTTTTTCGCATCCGAAATCTCGATCTTTGCGTCATCCAGTTCCTTTCGTGCGTCGTCAAGCTCTTCCCGGCCTTCTTTTTCCTTATCCGCAAGTTCCTGCTTCGCATCTCCCAGTTCTTCATTCGCATCGGAAAGAATGCGCTGATACCGCTCATCGGCACGCTGCCCGGTAAAGGGTTCAAGTTCTTCCTTCAGATCATCTATAAAATCCTTATACGCATCAGAATACAATTCAAAATTCCGATCCGCCTTGACATAGATTTCAGAATATACCTCATCCGCATAGCCCCCGGGTGTAAGATAGGCAAAACCGCCCACAGTACCGTTACCGAGTGCGGTGCTTCCTCGCTCAAAATTGATGTAAAGGGGCGATTCCGCAAAGCCCACTACCTGATACGCATCATGCGTAAAATGCTCCAGGGTATCTTCGTCATTTTCCGCGGAAAAACGGATGGTATCCCCGATGGCATAGCCACAGTTACTCCTGTAATCCATCAGGATCTCATCATCCTTCTGCGGCAGCCGCCCTTCCGTTACCCAAAGGGTATTGATCTTATTTGTAATACTGTGAGTTTTCAGGACGATATCATTCCCTTCGGGATCAATGCAGATCACATCGAACTGATAGGAACCTTCCGCGGCGCTGATATGTTCCTGCTCTTCAAAAGCCGTCACATCCTCTTTTTCCCATCCCAGGGTTGAGAGCAGCCGCAGATCATAGAATTCATGCTGTTCATAGAAACTTTGGATCGTTTTTTTCATGGCCGGCGTGGTGATCCGTACCCCCGAAAAGAAGCCGACACCCAGCGCACAGATGGCAAGAATGGCAAAAAAGCGGCCAAAGGAGCCTGTGATCTCCCGCACGGTCGCTTTTTTTAACATACTCTTTGAAGGCCTATTGAAAAAACCTTTTTTAGGGCTTTTGTATTGAATTACCATTCTATCGTTTCAATATCCGCTTTCTGCGGATTTAAGTATTCCTTTTCGATCTTTCCGCTTTTGACTGTAATGATCCTGTCTGCCATGGCTGTCAGTGCCAGGTTATGGGTGATCACGATCACGGTCATGCCCGTATTTTTGCAAGTATCCTGCAAAAGCTTCAGCACTGCTTTTCCTGTCACGTAGTCCAGTGCGCCGGTAGGCTCATCACAAAGCAGCAGCTTCGGGTTTTTTGCCAGTGCCCTTGCAATGGCAACTCTTTGCTGCTCGCCGCCGGACAGCTGGGACGGGAAGTTTTTCATTCTGTCGGCAAGTCCCACTTCCGTAAGCACCTGTGCAGCCGGCAGAGGATCTTTGCAGATCTGCGCTGCCAGCTCCACGTTTTCCAGAGCCGTCAGATTCTGCACCAGATTGTAAAACTGAAAGACGAAACCCACATCCTGCCGTCTGTAGGTCGTCAGTTCCTTTTTCCTGTAAGAAGAAATATCATTTCCGTCTACCAGGACTCTGCCGCTTGTCAGCGTATCCATGCCGCCGAGGATATTCAGGATGGTTGTCTTTCCCGCACCGGAGGCGCCGACAATCACAACAAACTCTCCCTTTTCAATGGAAAAGGAGACACCGGATAAAGCATGGATCTCAACTTCACCGCTTTTATAAGTTTTTCTGACTTCATCAAACTCAACGTACGCCATTTGGCTCTACTCCACAAAGCTTTTGTTCATTCTGCGATGGATCATAAAAAGTGCCAGCGCTGCCAACGAGATCACGCCGAAGAAGGATATGGCCGCCGAGCCGTAAGCATAGCCTTTGCTGACCCGGGGCTGCGCTTTTTCAATCGCAGAAGAATCAAAGGTCAGGGTGCAATTGATCTGCGTCGCCGTGCCGAAATCATCTATCACATAAGATATCGGGATCGCCACATCTGTCTTCGTCACAGGGATCTTAAACTTTGTATTTCCTTCTCTTTTTTCCGGTTCAAAAGATGTCCCGTTCACCGTCATTTTGGTATAGTATGCATTATCCCATTCAATGAGCGCTGTCATAGTGCCGTCCTTGATCTGCACACGGGCAGGACTGGTCACTGCTGCGCCGATGCTGCCGCCTTCCAGGGTAACCGGCATGGTATAAATGCCGTTGGCCAGGCCGAGCTGCGCGATGGTCTTTCCTTCTTCCTCTGCGGCCAGGACTTTTGCATTGCCGCTAAATGCCAGGATCAGCAAGACTGCGCCAAGAACGATCGCCGGAAAGCGGGATGATCTGATTGAATTGTTCATTTTTCGTATTTTTCCGTTCATATCATTATAATAATCTCGCAAGAAAACCCCATCCGACGAAGTCGGTTGCGGGATGAATTGCCTCTTTACACGAACATATGTTTGTGCTATAATATAGTTACATCGGAACATTGAAAACTGTATATTGGGTTGCATCAGAAATCTAACAAACCAAGAGCCTCCGATGCGTAAAATATACAAGGCCTATTG